>JAZSDJ010000034.1:0-7036 GCA_045531105.1 Eubacteriales bacterium
ATATTTTCATTGAAATATATATTTTTAAGAGCATCGACTCTTAATTTAAGATTTTCAAAATTTGTATAAATCTCTTTTTCTGTTTTAAGTTCAAGCGACGAACCATCTTCTTTTACATCGTAAAATTCAGCATTTAACACATAAACAAGGTCGTTAAGAACTTTCATATCGAGTTCTTTTACAACATGTTTTCTAAGTCCTTTTACAAATAAATCTACCTTATCATAAAGTTCGGTACTCTTTTTACCTTCACCAGAGATTATAAGCGGAGTTCTTGCCTCATCTATCAAAATTGAGTCAACTTCGTCAACAATGGCAAAGTTATGGCCCCTTTGACACTTGTCCTTTTTGTAAATAACCATATTATCACGAAGATAATCAAAACCAAATTCATTATTAGTGCCATAAGTTATATCACAATTATATGCTTTTTGCTTTTCTTCTCTTGTTTGTCCATGAACAACAAGACCTGTTGTGAGGCCTAAAAATTCATGTATTCTTCCCATTTCATCTCTACCAAGGTCGGCAAGATAATCGTTTACTGTAACGATATGAACGCCTTTTCCTGTAAGAGCGTTGAGATATGCAGGCAAAACAGCAACAAGCGTTTTTCCTTCGCCTGTTTTCATTTCGGCAACCCTACCTTGATGAAGTAAAATTGCACACATAAGTTGAACTCTAAAAGGACGTTTGCCAAGTACTCTATCAGCCGCTTCTCTCACAAGAGCATATGCTTCTGGCAAAATATCATCAAGAGTTTCTCCATTTGAAAGTCTTGCTTTGAATTCATCAGTCATAGAGCGCATTTGTGCATCGCTCATTTCCTTAAACCTTTGTCCAAGGTCCTCTATTTTATCAACTATCGGCAATATCTTTTTAATTTGTTTTTCACTATATGTGCCAAAAATTTTTGTAAAAAGTCCCATTTGAATAACTGCCCACGGGCTTCCTTTCATAAAAAGATAAAATTTTATAACAAATATATAATAACACATAAAAGAAATGATTTCCACACTTATTTGTAAATTTTATTTTTAAATTCTTTCAAAAATCGTTGTTTTTTGACAAATTTGATATTATAATGTTATTATATTTTCAATTTATGTTTGACAGGAGTGTAATGATGAGCAAATTAAACATTGTCCTTTTAGAACCAGAAATACCTCAAAATACAGGAAATATCGCTCGCACTTGCGCCGCCTCTGGTGCAAGTTTACATATGATAAAACCTTTTGGGTTTAAAATTGACGATTCAAAATTGAAACGCGCCGGTATGGATTATTGGTATCATCTTGACATTCACTACTATGAAAATTTGAACGAATTTTTCGAGAAAAATCCAGATGCTAATTTTTATTGTTTTACCAAAAAAGCAACAAAAAAATATACCGACATTAATTATTCAAATAACACTTTTCTCTTTTTTGGAAAAGAAAGTTGTGGTCTTCCAGAAGATTTTTTATCAAAACACCCCGATAAATGTTTGAGGATTCCTATGAAAGAAGGGTTACGTTCTCTAAACCAATCAAACTCTGTTGCTATCGCTGTTTATGAATTTCTTCGCCAACACGATTTCGAGGGTCTTTGTGAAGATGGTGGTTGGATAGAATAAAGTATCATTTTATCATAAAAATCAATTATCACATTTTAAAATCAATGAATTTTAGAATTTTTAAATTCAATAATTTATTATACTTAGAAAAGCGCCTAAAATGGCGCTTTTTTATATAAATAATGGTCTTAATTGTTTCTTTTCCATTGCGTAAGAAAGTGTTTCTGGAACTAACGAAAATTCAGCAATTAGTGAATGTGGTTTTCTTGTTGGGTCATCTTGTTTCATTGGTACAAAATAAACATGTTTGCGTTCGAGCAAAATGCTTATATTTTGCAAATTTGCACTTAAAGCATCATTTGAGCAAAGCGCCATCACAAGTGGTCTGTCTGCGCGAAGATGCGCTTTTGCCGTCATTGTCACCGCTGTATCAGTTATTCCTCTGGCAATTTTTGCCAAAGTGTTTCCTGTACAAGGCGCTATTATCAAAGCATCAAGAGCAATTTTAGGTCCTAACGGCTCTGCGTCTACGATTGTATGAATTACTTCCCTACCAGTTAATTTTTCGACTTCTTTAATTAAGTCATTAGCCTCACCGAAACGAGTGTTTGTAGAATATACATTTTCGCTCATTATAGGGAGAATATCAAAACCTTGAAGTTTTAATATTTTCATTTGTTCAAGGCTTTGCTTGTGAGTGCAAAAAGATCCACAAAATGCGTATCCTATCATATTATTTCCTTTCATAGGAAATGTATTGTTCAACAAAATCGAATATTGCCTTTCCTGCACTTATCGGCATCATTTTTCCTGGCAAAGCCAACGCTCTTTTGGGAAAATTCTCATCTTGAAATCCACCTGGTAAAGATGCAAGATCGTAAACAAGAGTGGCTTTTGGAATTTTATCGCTTTGTGCTTTTGTAATGATTCTTTTTGGAACTGTATTAAATATAATGTCATACTTTTTTTCTGTTATTTCTTCAATGACATAAGCAATCGCGCCATTTTCGATAGCCATATTTCTGCTTTCTTTGCGTCTTGCAAAAACCGTCACCTCTGCCCCGAGTCTTAGCAATATATTAGTTAAATGCTTACCTATTCGACCATAACCTATAATGGCGCAGTTACTTTTCAAAATGGTTCTATTCAAATTGGTCAATGCAATAGACAACGCACACTCAGCAGTTATATAGGCATTTTTATCAATAAAATCGTCATCAACAGAATAATTTACAACTCTGCCTTCAAAATGTTCTCTCACTTTATTTTCTTCACCAGAAAAAACAAGAGCGCTCTTTTCGACCTTTTGAAAAATTTTTGAAAATTCCTCATTGGTAAGAGAGCTCTTTATTGGAAGTATTAAAATGTCACATTCGTCAACTGTGTCTACTGTATGCAAATATGCATTGTACCCATTATTTTTAAAAATGTCACAAAGAGCTTCATATCGAAAATCAGAGGAAAGAATATTGATTTTGTCCATATCGTTTCCTTATAAGTGTATTTGAGAAAAATGTTCTCATTTACATAATATGATGCTTATTACAAAATGAAAGTATTATTTTTCATTTTTTGCTATGAGCATATTTATTTTAAACCCTTTTTCGGTGAAATTACGCTCATATTCCGTTTGAATATTAGTTGCATTCATATCAGATGCATGCAAGTCATATGTTTTATATTCAAGTTTGAGATTTGACATTTCAACTTGTTCAAGAGAAAAGTCAAACAAATCTCTATTATCTGTTTTAAAACAGAATTTTCCACCATTCACAAGAAGTTTTGAATACATATTCAAAAAACTGATATATGTAAGACGGCGTTTTCTCTGACCTTTTTTCTTCCAAGGGTCGCAAAAGTTTACATATATTGTATCTACACAACTATCAGGAAGGTCTTTTAAAAGTTCCGCAGCATCGCCCACACAAAATCTAACATTCCCTATTTGTTCTTTTGTAAATTCTATTGCATTTTCTCCAAGAGGATGTATTTTGCCATCAGGAGTTTGCCAACCTCCGTTTGGGGCGAGATTCCCAAGACCTTTTGCTGTTGCATATTTTTCTGTCGCTATTGTCATTACATCCGCTATTTTTTCAATCGCAAGGTAATTATAATCCCTCTCCTGTTCTGATTTTCCTCTTATAAAATCCCCCTTACCACAGCCGATTTCTATTCTCAATGGATTTTTATTTCCATAAATTTGTTCGATGTTATCTGGTATAGATGAGGGATTTTCAACTATCATTGATGACATTAATGACAATCTTTCACCACCATGGCGCTTTTTTTTCATTCTCATATTGAATTTTTCTCCGTTTTTTGATAAAATAATTTTAAACACCTATATATTAACACATTTTTTATAAAAAAGGTAAATTATTTAAAAAAAGCAGGAGAAAAATCATGAAATATTCTTTTCAACCAAGAAGCGTATGCTCTGTTCTTATAACATTTGATATAACTGATGGGATTCTTACAGAAGTTACTTTCAAAGGCGGTTGCGATGGCAACTTAAAAGCGATTTCTAAACTTGTTGAAGGTATGAAGTGTGAGAAAGTCGTTCAAATATTAAGAGGCAATGATTGCCGTGGCCGTGGTACCTCTTGCGCTGATCAACTTGCTATTGCTATTGAAAAAGCCATGGAGAGTAATAAATAATGAAAAAACTTTTGATCGTAGATGGTAACAGTATATTAAATCGCGCTTTTTATGGAATCCGTCCTTTGTCAACAAAGGAAGGAATTCCAACTAATGCCGTTTATGGTACTCTCACAATTCTTAAAAGACATCTTGATAATTTAAAGCCAGATTATGCTGTCGTGGCTTTTGATTTGCGTGCTAAAACATTCAGACATTTGGCACACGATTTTTACAAAGCAAACAGGAAGCCTATGCCAGAGGACCTTGCTGAACAACTCCCCTATGCAAAAGAAGCGGTAAAAGCACTTGGTTTCAATGTTATCGAACTTGAAGGGTATGAAGCGGACGACATAATTGGAACGGTTTCTCGAATTGCTATGAGCAAGATGGATGTTCACTCATACATTCTTACAGGAGACCGAGATTCTTTACAACTTATAAACCCAAGTTGCTCTGTTATTTTAGTTAAGACAAAAGAAGATATCATTTACGATACGGACAAGTTTATATCAGATTTTGGTGTAACTCCTGAACAATTTGTCGATGTCAAAGCAATAATGGGAGATTCTTCTGATAATATCCCAGGAATTGCTGGAATTGGCGAAAAGGGTGCGTTCAAACTTATCGCTGACTTTGGCTCGCTTGACAAAGTATACGAAAAATATGCAGATTCTAAAATTTCTGACGGACTTAAAACAAAAATTGAGAATGGCAAAGAAATGGCATATATTTCTAAATTTCTTGCAACAATTAATTGCGAAGCGCCTATTGAAAAATGTTGTGAAGATTTCGAATATCGTGGAATAGACCCAGAACTGGCTTCTGATTTGTTTTTGAAACTTGAATTTGAAAGCCTTTTGAAAAAATTCAACATTGTGTTTGATCCATCAAAACGACAAAACACATCGTCTATTACTATTGAGCCTATCAAAGACTCATTCCCTATTGGAAATCTTGATGATATCAAAAACGAAATAATTTCTATATATGTTCACGACAAAAAGTTGTATATATATAACGAAAAGTATAACTTTTCTTATGATGGTTATGATTTTGAAAACTTTCTGAAAAACAATCATATAATTTGTCATGACTACAAGGCTTGGTCAAAGGAATTTTCTTTTGACTGTGAATGTGATGTTATGCTCGCTGGATACCTAAATTCTCCATCCGATGCTTCTTATGATCTTGACAAATTATGTATTAAATATCTTAACACAGAATTTTCAAATGAACATGGTGCACAACTCATTTTTGAACTCTATAAAACATTGCTTGTAGAACTCGAAAAAATTGGTGCTATTTCAACATTAAAAGATATCGAAATTCCACTTGCAAAGGTTCTTTCTTCAATGGAAAAAGAAGGATTTAAAGTTGATATTGATGGATTAATGTCATATTCTGAGGTTTTGTCCTCGATGGCTGACGATTTTAAAGAAAGAATTTATATGTTTGCTGGTGAAGAATTCAACATAAATTCTCCGAAACAACTTGGGGTTGTTTTGTTTGAAAAAATGGGACTTTCTCACGGCAAGAAAACTAAGAGTGGCTATTCTACTGATGTTCATGTTTTGGAGGAACTAAGAAACGAATCTCCAATAATTGACGAAATTTTGGAATACAGACAAATAATGAAACTCAAAAGCACCTATTGCGAAGGACTTTTAAAGGTTGCTGACAAGAATGGTAGAATTCACTCTACTTTCAACCAGACTGTAACTGTTACAGGACGCCTTTCGTCATCGGAGCCAAATCTCCAAAATATACCTATTAGAACCGATCTTGGAAGACAATTTAGAAAATATTTTATTCCAAAAAATGATGATTATGTTTTAATTGATGCCGATTATTCTCAAATAGAACTAAAAGTTCTCGCTCATCTTTCAAAAGATGCTAATATGCTCTATGCTTTTAACTCTGGAATGGACATTCACACAATGACTGCCTCACAAGTGTTTAAGGTTCCTGCTGATATGGTTTCTTTGGAACTTAGAAAACGCGCAAAAGCAGTAAATTTTGGTATTGTTTATGGTATTGGTGAATTTTCTTTGGCGAAAGATTTGCACACAACAAGAAAAGAAGCGAAAGCATATATTGAGTCTTATTTTGCGACCTATCCTGACGTTCATAATTACATCAATTTTCTCATTGAGAGCGCGAAAGAAAAAGGATATGCTGAAACTATGTTTGGTAGGCGCAGATATATACCCGAACTTCAATCAAAGAATTTCAACATCCGTTCTTTCGGAGAAAGAGTGGCTATGAACTCTCCTATTCAAGGTAGTGCCGCTGATATTATAAAAATCGCTATGATAAGAGTTTATGAGGCTCTTAAAGAGGCAAAAATTGATGCTAAAATAGTTCTTCAAGTCCATGATGAACTTATAATTGAGGCACATTCTTCGTGTGCTGAGAAAGCAAAAGAAATTCTTCAAAAAGAAATGGAAGGCGCGGTCAAACTTCTCGCTCCTTTAACTGCTGATGCGGGTATAGGAAAAACTTGGTTTGATGCGAAATAAAATATGAAATACTCAATTTCTGCACCTGCAAAAATAAATCTATATCTTGATGTTTTATCAAAACGCGAAAATGGTTACCATGACATAAAATCGATAATGCAAACTATTTCTCTTTACGATGATATAACTTTGGTAGTCAAAAAAGCAAAGCGCAATAAAATAATTCTAAATGGCACATCTAATGAGATTTCATGGAACGAAAAAAATCTTGTTTATAAAGCATGCGATTTGTTTCTTAAAGAATCAAAAATTGATGGTTATTGTTTTAATTTTTATGTGGAAAAGAAAATTCCTATTTGTGCGGGAAAAGTCGGATCGTAGCCAT
>JAZSDJ010000193.1:0-17250 GCA_045531105.1 Eubacteriales bacterium
CAGAATGCGAGAATTAATGCCGAAGGCAATTCATTATTATTAGTTTCTTACGACAAGCGCCACTCCCACGCTCATATCGTCGCCCTTTGCGTTGAGGCGAGATTTTGCAAGAGAGATGATTGCATCAGGCAAAGAGGCGAGCGAAACCTTCGGATTTTCTTGTGGTTTTGCCACTTTTTGAGAATAGCCAATATTTGATATTTGGTTTTGAGAGTTTGCAGGAGAAATAAATTCTTTTTCACTATTTTGGGGTGGGGGAGTGTGAGAAACTTCGTCATTTTCTATTATTTCCACCTTTGAAAGGAAGTCAACGAGATATTTGCTATCTCGCTCGTCGCTTGCGATTCCGTCACTTATCATAATGATTATATCGCCTTCGCGAAGATTAAAATCAAGCCTTTCTGCATCTAAATTTTTCATAATGCCGATAGGGGCGGTTTTTGAATGGAGACGGAAAACATTTTCACCTCGTTTGATAAATGAGGGTGCAGCGCCACTTTTTGTAAGGCTTGCCTCGGCGCTGACAAGGTCGATTTCGAGCAAGTCCACGCTTGACGAACATTCAAGACTTTTTGCGCGTATTAGGTTGTTGAGCATAGTCAGGCACAGTTCTTTGTTTTTGCACGAACAGAGGATTTTTTGCAAAAATTCAGCGCAAATTGACGAGGTTACCGAGGCGTCTCTGCCACTTCCCATTCCGTCGCAAAGGAGCATATAAAATTTGTCATTATCTGTTGAAAAAGCGCACACAGTATCGCCATTTTGCTCGTCAGAAGTTCTTGAAGATATGCTTTTGAAGTGTTCAATTTCAAGAACTGTATCGCTTTGCATTTTCAAGAATTGCACCCCGCCTTCCTCGCTTAACTCTGGCTCTGTCAAGCAAATGCCAAGAGCGTCTTCAAATGCATCTTTTACTGTTTCAAGCGAGCATTTTGAGTTCGCTATATCAATCCCCGAGATTACAATTTTGTAAGTTTCCTTACCAAAAACCTCAACTTCTTCACACAAAAGACCAATTTGCTTGCAAGCGAGGTTTATTTTTAACCCTGCCGACTTATTAGGTGAGTAAAATTCCTCGTATTCGGCGCTTAAATCTTCAATAAATTTTGCGACAATTTCGTAGTCTTGCGCGCTGACTTCAAGTTTGTCGCTTTTAATTCCCGAACTTGCAAATTCGCGCTTTAAGGTGTTAATTTCGTCGGTTACCTTTTCAATATTCGGACACCTGTGTAGGAATTTTTCATCAACCGCGTCAAGAGTTAAAAGTTTTGAGCCGAACGCTTCGCTTGCCATTTTTGCGATGTTGTCCTTTGTCGTTATGGTATCTCTTTCCCAACAAATTGAACGCTTCGGGCAGGAAAAGCAATATTTTTCCACTGTTTCAAGGCATAAATCCTTGTAATATTCTCGGTCAGGAGATTTTGCCTTGGCGCTTATATCATTTAACATTGATGAAATTTCTTTAAAAGAAGAACATATATCAAGAAGGCTTGATTTGAGTTCGCTCGCTCGCGTGGTGCGTAGAGTATCGCCTATTGAGGCGTTTGAGCGTTGTAAAAACTTCGGCAAGGGAAGTAGGTCAAAGCGCGTGAGTGGGTACATTATCAAAGATGCGAGCAAAAGTTCGGGCAGAAGATACACAATCGCTTCGTAACCCGAGGACAAAATTCCATACCCAAGACTTAAAACGAGAGCGCCCACCATAGACAAGGCGTGAGAAAACGACCATAAAACACTGCTGACCAAAGCACCGATAGCAAAAACAGGAGCGAATGTAACACCGTGACAAATTCCCAAAAGTGCGCCAAGTGCGACACTATGTACGCCTTTTATTCTCCAAGACGAGAACAAAACAACGCCATAAGACAAAACGATTGACAAGTCAAGACCGAAAATTTCTCTGCCACGAATGGCAAAAATTATCATAAAAATCAACGCACCAATTCCGAGAACATTGTTTGAAATTTCGTCTTTTTCGACAGTTCCACACAAGGCGTAACACAAAATTGAAACAAAAACAATCGAAAAAACGACAACAAAAATATCATAATAAGTAAAACCGCCAGACACTACTCTGTAAACGCCAAGCCCGAGAGTGCAAAGGGCGCAAATTGCGACACGTACCGAGGTTCTTTCGGTAAAAAGCGAGTTCAAAAACGCAGGGCGAGAGCCTTCACCAAGTTCGATTTCCTTCTTGCCGTTATCGCTTAGCCAAACACTGCCAACGAGCCTTATTGCTACAATCGACAAAAGAGCCACGAGATACGGAACAAAGCCATCAATGAATAAAAGAGAACTGATTACTGCGCCCGCCACAGCGAAAGGCGTTCGTTTCTTGCACGCAGAGCAAAACGCAAGCCCGAAAGGGTAGGTGGAGAAGAAAAATTTAACACCTGATAGAGCGAAAGCGAGAAGAAGTGTCGCAATATCAAGCAAAATTTCTCTTGTGTCAGTTGAGATTGTCGGAAAATTTACCCGACTTTTTTTAAATTCCTTGTTCATAAAAATTCCTTTCATAAAATTAATTTTTTTGAATATAATGGTAATTTTATTTTAATCGCAAAAGTCTGCTTAATTTGTCATAGTGCGCTGTCGTAAAAAATTTTGTTTTACAAAAAATGCTCGTAAAAAATCCACATTTTTTGAAAAATGAAAAAACTCGTCACAAAAGGCGACTAATTTTCTTGAATTCAAAGAAAGAATGTGATACACTTATATTCGGAAATGTCTTCCTTGCAATTCATGAAACGGGGGTTAACTCGTGCGTTTTTGATACAATTA
Source organism: Eubacteriales bacterium (assembly GCA_045531105.1). GTDB lineage: Bacteria > Bacillota > Clostridia > Oscillospirales > CAG-272 > RGIG2000. Next base: position 2,782 of record JAZSDJ010000193.1, read on the forward strand.
ATGGGGCGAGGAACAGGTAAGAATTTATCGTAATATTTCAGGGGGTTATATGAAAAATAATGTGTGTTGTTTTACGGGTCATCGCACATTGGCGAGTGATTTTGACGAAAAAACTCTTTTTGATTGCATAGAAAATCTTTGCAAAAAAGGCGTTGATACTTTTATTTGTGGTGGCGCGCTCGGTTTTGATATGGTTGCAGGATTTGCCGTTTTAAAACTCAAAGAAAAATATGAAAACATAAAACTCTGGCTTTATTTTCCTTGCCTTGACCAAGATGCAAGGTGGCAAGACGAGGACAAAAAGAGAAGAAAAGAATTAATAAAGAAAGCCGATTATATCGACTGCCCGAAAATTCCGTATAATGCGACGGTTATGAAGACACGAAACTACAAAATGGTAGATGCGAGCGACTATTGTGTTGCATATTTTAATGGAAAATTCGTCTCCGGCACGGCACAAACAATTCGCTATGCCAAGAAAACAGGCATTGAAGTTATAAATCTTGGTAGTTACGATTTGACAAATTTCAAATAAAAACAGCAATCGCACATGGTTTTTCCCGTGTGCGATTATTTATATATAAAAAATTTAAAATATGTCTTGACATATTATAATATTGTGTGTTATACTACATTCATTAAATGAGCAAAAGCCTATTTAATTAAAAAATTTATTAAAATTTCCAATAAAAAGGAGAAACAAAAATGAAAAGAACATTCGCAAAAGTTGTTTGCCTCGTTCTCGTTGCTGTTATGATGCTCGGTTGCTTTGCATCTTGCGGTAAAAAGAACTATGCAGAAGACAACACAAAACTCAAAATCGGTGCTTCGGGTCCTTTGACAGGCGCTGCCGCTATTTACGGTATTGCAGTAAGAAACGCTGCTCAAATTGCCATCGAAGAAATCAACAAAGAATCAATGGACACTCTTGGTTTCCAATTTGAATTTGAAATGTACGATGACAAACACGATGCAACAAACGTACCAACAGGTTATGCAAACCTTTATGAAAATGGTATGCAAGTATCTCTCGGTACTGTAACAACAAAACCAGGTCTTGAATACAAAGTTCTCTCAAAAGACGATAATGTATTCTTCCTCACACCATCTGCAACAGGTGACGCAGTTCCTGAATTCTCAAATGGTTACCAAATGTGCTTCGCTGACTCTAACCAAGGTGGCGCATCAGCAAAATACTTCAACGACAACTACACAGGCAAAAAAGTAGGCGTATTCTACAAGGCTGACGACGAATACTCAAAGGGTATTTTCGACCAATTCAAGTCAACACTTGACGCTTCATTCGGAACAATCGTTGAAGCACCTTTCACAGGCGACGCTAACACATTTGACTCACAAATTCAACTTCTCAAAGATTGCGATGTAATCTTTATGCCTATCTACTACACACCTGCATCACAATTTATGACACAAGGTAAGACAACAGTTAAGGCAAGTGCAATCTACTATGGTTGTGACGGTCTTGATGGTATCGACGCTATCGAAGGTTTTGATATCAAAACAATCCCACAAGAAGTTTCATATCTCTCACACTTCAACTCAAATGCAACAGAAGGTCCAGCGAAAGTATTTATCGACAAATACAACGCCACATATGATGAAGCAAAAGAACCACTTAACCAATTCGGTGCCGCTGCATATGACTGCGTATGGGCAATCTATGAGGCTATGAAGACTGCAAAGGCTAACGGCAAAGAAATCGCTGTTAACATCGCACCAAGCGACCTTTGCGACATTCTTACAGAAGTATTCAATAGCGACAGTTTCGTATTCCATGGTATCACAGGTAAAACAGAGGGCAACCAAAAGTCCACAATTTCTTGGGAAGACACAGGATATGTAAACAAAGAAGCAATTAAGTATGTAGTTAAAGAGGCTAACGCTTAATTTGGTAAAATACTAATAAATTTTGCCGGCGCTTCATCGCGTCGGCAAATTTTAATAAAAGGACTTAAACGATGAATTTTTTGATTACATTTGTAAACGGTCTTAGCCTTGGTGGCATTTATGCTATGATTGCCCTTGGCTATACTATGGTTTACGGTATTGCAAAGATGCTTAACTTTGCACACGGTGATATTATAATGGTTGGTGGCTATACCATTTTGCTTTTCCTTCCTATAAATCCCGTGCTTGCAGTCGTAGCGGCAATAGTATTTTGTGTAATTGTCGGTATTGTGATTGAAAAATGTGCATATAAGCCACTCCGTGGCTCATCACCTCTTGCGGTTCTTATTACCGCTATCGGTGTTAGTACACTTCTTCAAAGCCTTGCACAAGTAATTTTCGGTTCTGCACCAAAAATTAAGCAAATCAATCTCGGCGCGCTTCAAATTGGCTCGCTCAAAATCGACTATTCTACAATTATAACTCTTGTTTGTTCAATCGTTGTAATGATTGCGCTCAACCTTTTTGTAAAATACACAAAGACAGGTCGTGCAATGGTAGCGGTTTCTGAGGACAAGGGTGCCGCTCAACTTATGGGCATCAATGTAAACTCTATAATTATGATAACTTTTGCAATCGGCTCAGCCCTTGCAGCCCTTGCAGGACTTTTCTATTTTATGAAAGTTCAAACAATGACAACAACCTTCGGCGCTTTGCCAGGTATCAAGGCGTTTACCGCTGCGGTTATCGGTGGTATTGGTTCAATCCCAGGCGCAATGGTTGGTGGACTCTTGCTCGGTGTAATTGAATGTATATGTCAATCAATCCCTGCAATTTCTGCATATACTGACGCAATAGAGTTCTCAATTCTTATTATAATTCTTCTCGTTAAGCCAACAGGCTTGCTCGGTAAGAAGAGAAGGGAGAAGGTATAATGAGTAATTTTATAGACAAAATAAAGAACATCAAATGGAAAAGATATATAAACTATATCGCAATCGGTATTGTTACTATCGTTTTTGGTGCGCTCTCAATGGCTGATGCGCTTCCTGCATCAACAATCTATCTTCTTGAAAAAATCGCAATAAGCATTATTCTTGCCGTATCACTCAGTCTTGTTGTTGGCTTCCTTGGCGAACTTTCGCTTGGTCACGCAGGATTTATGTGCGTTGGCGCTTATCTTGGCGGTAAAATGGCAGCGGTACTTGCAAAAACAGCACTTGGCGATGTGGCAAACGGAATTTTGGTTCTTATAATTGCCCTCGTTGTAGGTGGTCTTTGTGCAGGCGTTTGTGGATTTATCGTTGGACTTCCAGCGCTTCGCTTGAAGGGTGACTATCTTGCGATTGTAACTCTTGCTTTTGGAGAAATTGTAAAGGTTATCTTCCAAAATTCAAGTGCAGAATCTTTCGGCGGACCTATCGGTCTTCCAACCCCAAGATTTGACAAAAAGTTTTTGTTCATTCTTGCTTTCCTTATCGTTTTGCTCACGCTTGCGATTGTTCAAAACCTTATAAGAAGTAAGCATGGTCGTGCGATTACTGCAATTCGTGATAACGAAATCGCAGCGAAAGCGACAGGAATAAATGTAACAAAATACAAACTTGTGGGCTTTATTATTGCAGCGGTTTTTGCTGGACTTGCAGGTGTAATGTTCAATTATAGCCAAAACAATGTTTCAAGTTCAACTTTTGATTATAACTACTCAATCGAAATTCTTGTAATGGTTGTTCTTGGTGGTATGGGTAGCATTAATGGTTCTATCATTTCTGCAACACTTATAACATTCTTGAACGTTCAACTCCAAAATGTCCTCAAAGGCGACCTCGCTGTATTGAAAGACCTTCTTTATGCGCTTATTCTTATCGTGCTCGTTATTTATAATAACGCACCAGCGCTCAAAGGCTTCCGTGAAAAGTACAATCTTAGAAATCTCTTTGCAAAAATCTTCAAGCCGAAACATGACCCGTCAAAGGTTCGTGACGACGCTGCAAGATGGGATGTTGTTCCTACAAAGATAGAAATGAATGAAGTGCTTTCCACAGATATTGTCATCGATAACACAGGCGACAACAGTGCCGATATCGGTGAGAGAGGGGGCGCGAAATAATGGCTAAATTTATAGATGATGTAAAGAAATTCTTTAACGAGAAAATTCTTAGAAAAGGACTCGTAAGAGAAGATATCAATAGCGAGTATGTTCTTGAAACAAAAAATCTCGGCATCACCTTCGGTGGACTTAAAGCCGTTCAAGATGTCAACCTCAAAATAAAGAAAAACGAAATTTATGGTCTTATCGGTCCTAATGGTGCAGGTAAAACCACAGTGTTCAACCTTTTGACAGGTGTTTATATGCCAACCGAGGGAACATTTTATTTGAATGGTAGAGAACTCAAAGGCTTTCACCAAGAGCAAATTAACCACAAGGGAATAGCGAGAACATTCCAAAACATTCGTCTTTTCAACAATATGACAGTTGTAAGAAATGTAATGGTAGGACTTCAAAACCAACCAGAGTACAAATGTTCGCTTTTTGAAAGTCTTTTAAGACTTCCAAAGCACTTTAAGGTTGAAAAAGAAATGAGAGAAAGAGCGAAAGAACTTCTTGGCATTTTCGGTCTTTTGGAAGATAGAAACTCGCTCGCGTGCAACTTGCCTTATGGTAAGCAGAGAAAACTCGAAATCGCTCGTGCGCTTGCTACAAATCCAAAACTCTTGCTTCTTGACGAGCCTGCGGCAGGTATGAACCCACACGAAACTGCCGACCTTATGGACACAATCAGACTCATAAGAGATAAATTTGATATGACAGTGCTTCTTATTGAGCACGACCTTAAATTCGTTTCTGGACTTTGCGACAGAATTACAATTCTTAACTTCGGTACTGTTCTCACAGAGGGAACAGCGCAAGAGGCGCTCAATCACCCAGAAGTAATTAAGGCATATATAGGAAACTAAGGAGGAAATATGGCACTTTTAGAAGTAAAAAATCTTGAAGTATGTTATGGCGTAATCAGCGCTATAAAAGGTATTTCCTTTGAGGTAAACAAAGGGGAAATAGTTACCCTTATCGGCGCAAATGGCGCAGGTAAAACAACTACAATGCAAAGCATTATGGGACTTATTCACGCAAAAAGTGGAGAAGTTATATATAATGGTCAACAAATCAATGGACTTTCAGCCCACAAAATCGTTCACCTTGGAATGACACAAGTTCCCGAGGGAAGACGAATTTTTTCGGAACTCACAGTTTACGAAAATCTTATGATGGGTGCATATACAATGAAGGACAAATCAAAAATCAAGGAAAATCTTGATGAAATTTATGAAATGTTCCCTCGTTTGCTCGAAAGAAAAAATCAAGTGGCAGGAACACTCTCAGGAGGAGAACAACAAATGCTCGCAATGGGTAGAGCGATGATGTCAAACCCTGACCTTCTTATGCTTGACGAGCCATCAATGGGCTTGTCACCACTTCTCGTTGACCAAGTGTTTGCAATAATTAAGCGCTTCCACGAAAAAGGCACAACAATCTTGTTAGTAGAACAAAACGCAAACAAATCCCTCGCAATAAGCGACAGAGCCTATGTTTTGGAGAACGGAAAAATCGTTCTTTCTGGCACGGGGGAGGAGTTATTGGCGTCAGACGAAATCAAAAAAGCCTACCTCGGTGGTTGATAACCGTCGCAATGCTTCGTTGCTCCTCGCGTGTAATCTCGTCGTATGCCATATACGCCGTCGCCTACACGCTGTGGTGCGCCTAGCCTTGCTTGGTTCTAAACCACGAGTGGGCGGTTAAAACTTCGCAATACTTCGTTGCTCCTCGCGTGTAATCTCGTCGTATGCCAGATACGCCATCGCCTACACGCTGTGGTGCGCCTAGCCTTGCTTGGTTCTAACACTTGAAAACATCGTGGAATACATCGTTGCTCCTCACCCAAGGGGAAGCACATAGTTAAATGATTTAAATTGGTTTCTTTTTTGGCATCTTTTTTCTTCTCCCAAAGAAAAAAGTGCAGGAGGAAAAATGAAAGCAGTAATAACAGTAATTGGAAAAGACAGTGTTGGCATTATTGCCACAGTAAGCGCGGAATGTGCGAAGTATGGAGTTAACATAAAGGACATTACACAAAGTGTAATCGAGGATTACTTTGCTATGATTATGCTTGTTGAAATTGACAATATGAACTCTACATTTTTGAACTTCCAAAAGGAACTTGAAAAGGTTGGTCAAGAGAAAAATCTTGACATTCGTGTAATGCACGAGGACATTTTCAACACAATGCACCGTATATAAGGTGAAAAAATGCTTAACACTAATGATATTCTTGAAACTATCAATATGATAAAGCAAGAAAACCTTGACATTCGTACTATTACGATGGGTATTTCCTTGCTTGACTGTATCAGTGACGACAAAAATCGTCTTGAAACAAAAATTTATGACAAAATCACAAAGAGCGCAAAGGACCTTGTAAAAACAGCGCTCGACCTTGAACACACATATGGTATTCCAATCATCAATAAGCGTGTAAGTGTTACACCTATCTCGCTTGTTGGTGCAGATTTTGGACCTGACGAGTATGTTCGCTTGGCATGTGTGCTTGAAAGAGCGGCTAATGAACTTGGAATTAACTTTATTGGTGGATTTGGTGCGCTTGTTCAAAAAGGAATGACAAGAGGTGCAAAAAACCTCATTGAAGCAATCCCAGAAGCGCTCGCTACAACCACAAAAGTATGTTCAAGTGTCAATGTTGCCTCTACAAAAGCGGGCATCAATATGGACGCAGTAAAGCGCATGGGTGAAATTATGCGTGAAACTGCAATTCTCACAAAAGACCAAGACTCGATAGGTTGTGCAAAACTTGTAGTTTTTGCAAACATTCCCGAGGACAATCCATTTATGGCAGGCGCTATGCATGGTATGGGCGAGAGCGACACAGTTATAAATGTAGGTGTAAGTGGTCCTGGCGTTGTTGCATCAGCAATCAAGAGAGAGGGATTTTGCGACTTTTCACAACTTGCCGACACAATCAAAAAGACCGCATTCAAAATCACAAGAGTTGGTCAGTTGATTGCATATGAGGCATCAAAGCGTCTTAACACACCATACGGAATTATCGACCTTTCGCTTGCTCCAACCCCAGCGGTTGGCGATAGCGTTGCACACATTCTTGAAAATATGGGCCTTGAAAAATGCGGAACACACGGAACAACAGCGGCGCTTGCAATGCTTAACGACGCAGTTAAGAAGGGTGGAGTTATGGCATCGAGCCATGTAGGTGGTCTTAGTGGTGCATTTATTCCAGTGTCAGAGGACGCAGGAATGATAAGCGCAGCGGAGTGTGGCGCACTTACAATCGAAAAATTAGAAGCAATGACCGCGGTTTGCTCAGTTGGTCTTGATATGATAGCCGTTCCTGGTGACACACCAGCCTCAACCCTTAGTGGTATCATTGCTGATGAAATTGCCATAGGCGTAATAAACAACAAAACAACAGCCGTTCGTCTAATACCAGTAATCGGCAAAGATGTCGGCGAAAGCGTTGAATTTGGTGGACTTCTCGGTCACGCACCTATTATGCCACTTAATAAATATTCAAGCGCTGAGTTTATTAACAGAGGGGGACGAATTCCAGCCCCCATACACTCTTTGAGAAACTAATAAGCGTCGTTCTTCGTTGTTGCTACTCAATTCATGGAGAACACGAAGTGTTCGAGAATTAATGCGTGTAAAACACGCAATTCATTAAACAGAGCGAAACGCTCACACTAAAAGAAGGTGTTTTTATGTCAAAAATAGATACATTATGCGTTCAAGCAGGCTATGAGCCAAAGAATGGTGAGCCAAGAGTTGTGCCGATAGTTCAAAGCACAACCTATGCTTACGACACGGCATCAGGACTTGCAGATTTGTTCGACCTTAAAGCGGATGGCTATTTTTATACCCGTCTTGCAAACCCAACTGTTGGTGCGCTTGAAAACAAATTAGCGACACTTGACGGGGGTTCTTGTGCTATCGGTTGTGCCTCTGGTATGAGCGCAACCCTACTTGCAGTTCTCAATGTCTGCAACGCAGGAGACAACATTGTTTCATCAAGAGCAATCTATGGTGGAACATACAATCTTTTCTCAATCACACTTAAAAAATACGGCATAGAGTGTCGCTTTTTCGACCCTGACGACAAGGAAGAAAACATTGATGCGCTTGTTGATGAAAAGACAAAGGTTATCTTTGCCGAAACCCTTGCCAACCCAACAATCGTAGTTCTCGACTTTGACAAAATTGCAAATGTTGCGAAAAAGCACAAAGTACTCTTTATGGTTGATAATACTCTTGTTACCCCTGTACTTTGTCGTCCTGCTGAATTTGGAGCGAATATCGTTCTTTATTCATCATCAAAATATCTTGACGGTCATGCAGTAGCCCTTGGCGGACTTATTGTTGACTGTGGTAACTTTGATTTTACAGCGACAAACAGATATGAGGAATTTCTCGTTCCTGACGAGAGTTATCACGGACTTGTTTACTCAACCCTTGGCAAAACCGCTTTTGGTGTTAAGTGCAGAGTTCAAATGATGAGAGATATGGGCGCTATTATGAGCCCTGAAAATGCATTCCTTACAAATCTTGGAATGGAAACTCTCGCTCTTCGTATGCAAAGACACTGCGAAAACGCGAAAAAGGTTGCTAAATTCTTGTCCGAAAATGACAAGGTTGAATGGGTAAAACACCCTTCACTCGAAAACGACCCTTATCACGACCTTGCGAACAAATATTTGCCTGATGGTATGGGTGGAATGATGAGTTTTGGAGTTAAAGGTGGAAGCGAAAAGGCTTCTGAATTTATGGAAAAACTCAAAATGATAAAAATTGTAACTCATGTAGCGGACGCTCGTTCTTGCGTGCTTCACCCCGCATCAACTACCCATCGTCAACTCTCAAAAGAGGACCTTGATGCAATCGGTATTGCTGATAACCTCATTCGCCTTAGCGTTGGTATTGAAAACGCAGAGGACATAATAAACGACATTAAATCTGCACTTGATGCGATTTAATGTTGAACGAATTCTCGTGTCGCTCCATTAATTGAACCTTTGGTTCATGATTGAGGCTGATGCCTCATGAGCGTTCGCAATTCATCACTGCTTTCGCAGAAAGGAAGGTAAGTCTTATGCCAATTATAATTCCGCAGGACATTCCTGCATATTCGACCTTATCGGGAGAAAATATATTCGTTATGAATAACGAAAGGGCTGCATCACAGGACATTCGTCCTATTGAGATTGCAATTCTCAACCTTATGCCCACAAAAATTGAGACGGAAACGCAACTTATAAGGCTTCTTTCCAACTCACCATTGCAAATTAAAGTAACACTTATCGGTACAGAAAGTTATATTGGCAAAAATACGCCACTTCAACACCTTCAAAGGTTTTATAAGACTTTTAACGAAGTTAAAGACGAGCATTTTGATGGAATGATAATTACAGGCGCGCCTGTTGAGCATCTTGAATTTGAAGAAGTTAAATATTGGCGCGAACTCACCGAAATACTCGATTTTGCAAAAACAAATGTACAAAGTACAGTTTTCATTTGTTGGGGGGCGCAAGCGGCACTTCATTATTACTATGGTCTTAATAAGACGCAACTTGATAAAAAACTTTTCGGAGTTTTCCCACACAGAAAATATGTACAGTTTGACCCGCTTCTCAAAGGAACAGACGAGGAGTTCTTTATGCCACATTCAAGACACACAACTGTGTGTGCCGAGGAATTTAATAAGGCAGAGGACATCGTAATTTTGGCAGGAAGTGACGAAATAGGTGTTTCAATCGCTCGTTCAAAGGACGGACGCCAAATCTACTTTATGGGACATATGGAGTATGACCGTGATACACTCAAAAACGAGTACGAGCGCGATGTTATGAAAGGTTTGCCAATCGAGCCACCAAAGAACTATTTTAGAAATGTAGCGAAAACTCTCGTCGTTCCAAACTGGTTCTCAACAGCGAATATTATCTATTCCAACTGGCTCAACTATTATGTATACCAAGTAACGCCTTTTGATAAGACACAAATTAAAGTAAGCGAGTCCCAAGCCAAAGAGGTTTTTGATATTGTAAATCGACAGTTTGAAATTCATCAACAAGCGATGAAACGAAAGGAACTCGTAAAACGCAACTGATAAAAGCGGACGAAAGTCCGCTTTTTCTTTTTAAAAAACTCTAAAAACGGAAAAAATCACCTAAAAAGGCTGATTTCACAACTTATAAACAAATGAACATTTGAACATAACTTTGAAAAAGCGAAAAAACAGCAGAAAATTTTGAAAAATCTCAACAAAATCTTCGCGCGCGTAAAAAATATTGATTATTTTTCTCATATATGATAAAATGAATAAAAACACTTATACCATTTATATAATCTCACAGAAAGGAGTGATAAAATGAAATTGTCAAGCGTGTTTATGAGAACGCAGATTGCTATGATAAAATCAATAGCCAGTGGAATGTCAACTGAGCGAATGAGAAAATGGCAAGACCGAATTGGCGACATAATTGCAATAAAAGACAAAAAGCAAGTTCGTGTGATAAGCAAAGTCGTTGACGAACTTGAAGTGCTTGAAGTTATGCCAAAAGACGAAACAAGCGACAATGTTATTTTATACCTTCACGGTGGTGGTTATGTTTGTGGGGGGGCGAGATATACAAAGGGTTTTGCAACTGTTCTTGCATCGAAATTTGGTTGTAGAGTTATCGCTCCTGTTTATCGTTTAGCGCCTGAGCATCCGTTTCCAAGCGCACCCGAGGATGCGTATAAGGCGTACAAACATTTGATAGATATCGGTTACACGCCTGAGCGAATTGTTTTATGTGGCGAGAGCGCAGGTGGTGGACTTTGCTATTCGCTTTGCTTAATGCTGAAAGAAAAAGGCGAAAAATTGCCTTGCGGAATTGTGGCAATTTCACCTTGGACGGACCTTACGATGTCGGGTAAGAGTTATGAGAAAAACGCGAAACACGACCCGTCAATGACAAAGGCGCGCCTTGAATTTTATGCAAAAGAGTATATTGGAGCGAGTCAAGATTTTGAAAATCCGATTGCCTCACCTCTTTTTGGCAACCTTGGCGATATGCCACCATCTCTCATTTTTGTGGGAGAGGACGAGGTTATGCTTGACGATTCGGTTGAACTTCACAAAAAACTCATAGCAAATGGTTGCAGAAGTAAAATCGTAATAGAACCTCATATGTGGCACGTATACCCACTTTACAATTTAAAAGAAAATGAAGGAGTTTTTACCTCAATAGAAGGGTTTTTGAAGGTTGTTGCACCGAAAAATAAAAAACTTCGTTGGATGGCGCTTGACAATTCGGCAAAAATTTACCCCGCTGCACGCAGACGAAATTGGTCGAATGTGTTTAGAATCTCAGCAACACTTGACGAAGAAGTTGACAAAGAGTGTCTAAAATTAGCGCTTGATATGGTATCGAGGCGTTTTCCGTCAATCGCTGTAAGGCTCAAAACGGGAATGTTTTGGTATTATATTGAAGAAGTACCACACGCGCCCGAAATCCAAGACGAAAAATCCTTTCCGCTTTCGAGAATGGCTTTTGACGACATAAGAAAATGCGCGTTTCGCGTAATCGTTTACAAAAAGAGAATAGCGGTTGAGTTTTTCCATGCACTGACCGACGGAAATGGCGGACTTGTCTTTTTAAAGACACTTGTCGCCGAATATTTGAAAATTAAACACGGAATTGGAATCCCAACAGGCAACGGAATACTTGACACACTTGACATGCCAAGTAGCGAAGAACTTGAAGACTCGTTTATGAATATAGACAGCCCCGTTCAAGCGAAACGCTCTGACACTTTGGCATATAAACTTGACGGAACGAGAGAAAATGACGGATTTAGGACCAACACTTGCTTTATTTTTGACTCGGAAGAACTCCATAAAAAAGCAAAATCGCACGGAGTTACAGTCACCACATATATGTCGGCACTTTTAGCCAAGACCTGTATAAACATTCAAAAAAAAGAAGTTAAAAATCCGAAAAAGCACAAGCCTGTAAAAATTCTCATTCCTATAAATTTGAGAAAAATATACAACTCAAAAACTTTGAGAAATTTTGTCTTCTATATTTGTCCTGGTGTTGACCCAAGGCTCGGAGATTACGAAATTGACGAACTTTGCAAGATTTTTGCGAACAGTATGTCGCTTATGATTAATAAAAAACTATTGAGTTCGAGGATTTCAAAGAATGTAAAGAGCGAGAAAACAATGATACTCAAACTCGCACCATTGTTTGTTAAAAACTTTGTTATGAAAATGATTTTTAATGCAGTAGGCGAGACAACCTCTTGCTTTACATTTTCTAATCTTGGAGTTGTTGAGTTGCCTGATGAAATGGCAGAACATGTCGACAGAATGGACCTTATTTTGGGTGTGCAATCGTTCGCGCCTTATAACACGGGTCTTATAACTTATGGTGGCAAATCGTATTTTAACATCATAAGAAACATCAAAGAGCCTATACTTGAAAAAGCATTTTTTGAAGTGCTTAAAGGAGAAAACATCAACCCCTGTGTCGAGGCAAACGAGAGATAAAAGGCTATAAATTGAGATGAATTGCGACTCTGTCGCATGAATTGACACCTTGTGTCACGAATTGCCTTCGGCATGAATTGCAACAAGGTTGCATTGTAATAAGTTGATAAAGCAGAGAAATCGCATTTCTCATTCCGAATTATTAAAAAGGAGTTTATATGTATTGTATAAAATGTGGCGTTGAACTGTCCAAGGGACAGAAAAAATGCCCGATTTGTGAAACGCAGGTTTATCACCCTGATTTTATTGTCGAAGGTGAGGAAACCTACCCAAAAAACAACACACCCCCTGACAAATTTGATAGAAAAGGGCTTATGTTCATATTTACAGCGGTATTTTTAATCCCACTTATTCTTTGCTTTATTTGTGATTTTTCAATTCACTCGGAAATTGTCTGGTCTGGCTATGCGATGGGTGGAATAGCGCTTTTGTATCTTATAACAGTGTTGCCATTTTGGTTTAGACACCCGAACCCTATAATTTTTGTGCCTTGTTCTTTTGGAGGCGTGCTGTTATACTTGTTTTATATTGATTTTGCCACACAGGGCGAGTGGTTTTTGCGTTTGGCATTTCCAACTGTTGGCGCTTTTGCAATAATCATTAGCGTGGTCACAACTCTTAATATAACCCTTAAAACGACGGGGAAAAGGTCAAGCCTTTTTGTCTATGGTGGAGCAATAATCGCTCTTGGCGCGCTTTGCGTGCTTGTCGAGTTCTTGATATGCATTACATTCTATGCAGGCGTGGTGAGATTTGTGTGGTCAATTTACCCACTTGTGAGCCTTTTTATCATAGGAATGATGCTTATAATAATAGGAATTTGCAAGCCACTTCGTCACTCACTAAAAAAGAAATTCTTCTTGTAAAAGGAAAATAGTTATGAAAAAAATAATTGAAAACTTCAAAAGGGCGCAAATCGAGGCTTTTTATGTAGAAACCAAAGACGAGGCGAAAAATCTCGCCCTTGAACTGATTGAAAAAAAGCGACAGATGTGTGGCAAAAACCCAAAAGATATGAAAATTTCTTGGGGAGGAAGTGTCACCCTTGACCAAATCGGTTTAAGAGATGCGGTTAGCGAAAAATATGATGCGCTAAACCCATATGTAGGTACGCCAGCCGAGCAGAACAAACTCAAAAAGCAAGCGCTTTTGTCAGATGTGTTTTTGATGGGTTCAAATGCGATTACACAAAATGGCGAACTTGTGAACATTGACGGAAACGGAAATAGATTAGGTGCGCTCATTTTTGGACCTGATATGGTTATAATTGTCGTTGGAAAAAACAAAATTGTTAAAAATGTTGCCGAGGCGCAAAGAAGAATAAAACAAATCGCGTGTGTAAAGAACGCACAAAGGCTAAACAGAGCCACCCCGTGTGCGAAAAATGGCGAATGTGGCAACTGTTACATAGGCGGAGCGACAATTTGCGCTCACACAGTAATCACAAGATTTTCGGCAAACGCTGATAGAGTAAAACTCATAATTGTGAACGAAGAGTTGGGGTACTGATATGATTATAGAATACGAAGATTATGGTATTTACGACGGGGAAGTGAACGAAAAAGGCAATCCTCATGGTCACGGAAGGCTGACATTTGTAGATAGTGGTTATTACGACGGAGAGTTCAAAGACGGAGCGATGCACGGCTACGGAATTATGGTGTACGCAGAGGACGAATACTACGAGGGCTATTTTGTCGAAAACGAGATGCACGGACACGGAAAAATGAGATACCCCTCGGGACTTATCGAGGAAGGTGAATGGGACGAGGGCTTTACTGTCGAAAGAACAATAAAGAGAACTCGTGCTGGGGCAAACGATTTTGCCTCTATCGTGTTTGGAAGCCCAAAACAAGACTAAAATCAATTTTGACAAATAAAAATGCGTATTTTATTACTTTTTTATTAAAATATTAAGTCGGAGGCCAAGCGGTCTTAGGAA
>JAZSDJ010000212.1:0-6596 GCA_045531105.1 Eubacteriales bacterium
GTGCATATTGTGAGCCTGTACCTTTTGCGTGAACAACAGTTCCACCACCAGCGCCTGCCGAACGCGCAGCGTCCATAATTTCGTCAGTGTGACCTTTTGCACAAATTACAACAATAAGTTCAGTTGTACATTGTTCCATACTTTTCACCTCGTTTTCAACTTCGTCATCTTGGTGGCCATTCGCAAACGCTTCAAGCGTCTTTTTACCACCGATACTTGATAATGGCACAGCGACAGAAATTCCTCTGTTTGGAATGTCAATTTCCATTTCCCTTACAAGAGCCTTTAAAAGTTCGGCTTTTTTGTTTTCTGTCACTATACAGTAATGAACGGTTTTCAGCGTTTCTTCAATTCCAAAAAGGTCAAGAGTTTTTTGCCTTGCAGTACCTTGACAGGTGGTACTGTACATAACAGGAATTTCCTTTTTGCTGAAAAAGTTAGTAAACTCATCACTGTCAGAACGATTAGTGATAGTTATTAAAAGATACATTTTCTGCATACAATACCTCCTTAATCAAAGTCGATAATATCGTCGTCAACAATAGTGTCATTGTTGAGAGAAATAACTTGAATTTCGTCATTTTCATCGCTAAATTCGTACACAGGTGCGTCAATTTGCATATCAATGATTTCTTCAAGAGTAGGAGTAACGCTTTGAAGTTTGCTGATTCTGATTTTATAAACAACACCAAGAATTTGAATTGCGATAAGTGGTGTCATAGCAACCATAGCGACCGTGCCGAAAGCGTCAGTTGCAATGTTTCCACCAGACGCTGTACAAACACCGATTGCGAAAGGCAAAAGGAATGATGATGTCATAGCACCAGAGGCAACTCCACCCGAGTCGAACGCGATAGATGTAAATATTTCTGGTACGAAGAATGTGAGAGCGAATGCAATGATATAACCAGGTATTAAGAAATACATAATCGAAACACCCGTGAGCGCTCTTATCATAGCGATACCAACAGAAATGGCGACACCGATTTCAAGAGCGAAAGCAAGAGCCTTTTTAGGAATCGCGCCCGAGGTAACATCTTCAACCTGTGTTTGCAAAACTTGAACAGCGGGTTCTGCCGCTACAATAAAGTAACCTATAATCATACCAATAGGGATTACGATAAACGCAAGTGAGCCAGCGCCACCAAGTCCTTGACCGATAAGGTAACCCGCAGGCATAAATCCAACATTTGCGCCTGTCAAGAAAAGAACAAGACCAACAAATGTATAGACAAGACCGATAGCGATTTTTAAAAGAGCCTTTTTGCCAAGAGGTTTTGTAAACGCTTGGTAAATGAAGAAGAATATAACAATAGGAAAAACGGCTTTTGTAACCTCTAAAAGATAGTGAGGTAAACTTGATAAGTAATTCCAACCAAGTTCGCGAGAGTTTTCCATTTGAATAGCGTTGAAAATCTCAGCACTTGAACTTTCAGGACTGTAAATAAGCCCAAGAATAAGTACTGCAACGATAGGCCCAACTGAGCAAAGAGAAACAAGACCAAAAGAGTCAGAGGATTCTTTGTCGTCGGAACGAATTGAGGAGACGCCGACGCCAAGTGCCATAATGAAAGGAACGGTCATAGGTCCAGTTGTAACTCCACCAGAGTCAAACGCAACAGCCCAGAAGTCAGGGCGAACAAATATTGCAAGAGTGAATGCAATAATATAAAAGCCAAGTAAAAGCCATTTGAGGTTTATTCTGAACAAAATTCGGAGCATGGCAATGACAAGAAAAATTCCAACGCCAGCCGAAACTGACAAAACCAAAAGAATTGACGGATTTATGGAGGGAACATAGGTCGCCAGAATTTGAAGGTCAGGCTCGGACATTGTAATCATAAAGCCAACCACAAAGGAAAGCAAAATGATGAGCCAGATTTTCTTTGAACGAGTCATTTGAGCGCCGACATATTCACCCATAGGCGTCATTGAAACCTCTGCACCAAGAGTGAAAAGAGAAATGCCAAAAATCAAAAGGGCAGAGCCAAAAATAAACGAGGTAAAGTGCGACATTTGAATAGGTGCAATAGTCAAACATAAAATCATAACTATCGCCGAAATTGGCAATACACTTTTGGCTGATTCTATTAACTTTTCACGCAAAACAGTTTTGCCAAAAAATCTCTTAAACATTTCAAACCTCGCTAAAAATGATAAAAAGAGTGAAGGTATTCACTTATTAGTAATTATATCAAAAAATAGCCTTTAAATCAAGAGCGATTTATTTAAAAGTTAAAAATTGTAGGTAGTGCTTACTTTTTCTTGACAACGCGCGCAAATTCTGTTATAATATACTAATAAAATTATAATATATCACGCACAGGAGGAAAAATTATGCTCGAAATTTCATCAAAAACGAACTTACTTGAACAAAAGTCATATAGATATCAACTTCAAGATGTAAAAGAGCCTAACCTTTACAGAGAAATATATAGTTACGACGAAGTGCCAAAGACACCTTTTAACCATCGTAGAGTGCCTATCGGTATGCCTGAGAAAATTTGGATTACAGACACAACCCTTCGCGATGGACAACAAGCCGTTGAACCATATAGTGTTGACGAGATTGTAGAAATTTACAAACTTCTTTCACGTCTTGGTGGACCAAAGGGAATAATTCGTCAAACCGAATTCTTTGTATATAGCAAAAAAGATAGAGAAGCGATTGAAAAGTGTCAAGATTTAGGACTTGAATTTCCTGAAATCACCACTTGGATTAGAGCGAACAAAGAGGACTTCAAACTCGTTCGCGACCTTGGAATTAAGGAAACGGGAATTTTGGTAAGTTCATCTGACTATCACATTTTCAAAAAACTCAAAATGAGTCGTGCGGAAGCGATGAAACTTTATCTCTCCGCAGTTTACGATGCATTTGAAGCAGGTGTTCGTCCAAGATGCCACCTTGAAGATATTACAAGAGCGGACTTTTACGGATTTGTAGTTCCATTTGTAAACGAACTCCAAAAAATGTCGCAAGATGCAAAAATTCCTGTAAAAATTCGTGCTTGTGACACAATGGGTTATGGTGTTCCTTATACCGAAGTTGCACTTCCACGAAGCGTTCCTGGAATTATCTATGGTTTGCAACACTATTCCGATATTCCAAGCGAAATGCTCGAATGGCACGGACATAACGACTTCTATAAAGCGGTAACCAACGCAACAACAGCGTGGCTCTATGGTGCAAGTGCTGTAAACTGCTCACTTCTCGGTATTGGTGAGCGTACAGGAAATGTTCCACTTGAAGCGATGGTGTTTGAATATGCATCACTCAAAGGAACACTTGATGGTATGGACTCAACAGTTATTACCGAAATTGCGGACTTCTTTAAGGAGAAAATCGGCTATAATATTCCACCAATGACACCGTTTGTTGGCGCAAACTTCAATGTAACCAAAGCAGGTATTCACGCTGACGGACTTTTGAAGGACGAGGAAATTTATAACATATTTAATACAAAGAAATTGCTTAATCGCCCAGCAGGCGTTGCCATTACAAAGACATCTGGACTTGCAGGAATTGCATACTGGATGAACGAGCATTATAGACTCAAAGGCGAAAATGTTGTTGATAAGCGTAGCCCTATCGTTGTAGCCCTCAAAGAATGGGTTGACAAAGAATACGAAAACGGCAGACAAACAACAATCACTGACGCTGAAATTGAAACAAAAATCGCAGAACTTAACAAATAAAGGAAAATACTATGGGACTTACAATCGCACAAAAAATCATTAAAAATCACCTCGTTTCTGGCGAGATGAAAGTAGGCGAGGAAATTGCGCTTCGCATTGACCAAACTTTGACACAAGACGCAACAGGAACAATGGCTTACCTCGAATTCGAGTCAATCGGTATTGAAAGAGTAAGAACAAAACTTTCTGTTGCATACATAGACCATAATACACTTCAATCAGGTTTCGAGAATGCCGATGACCATAGATATATTCAATCCGTTGCCAAAAAATACGGAATTCGTTTCTCTCGTCCTGGTAATGGTATTTGTCACCAAGTACACCTCGAAAGATTTGGCGTTCCTGGAATGACACTTATCGGTTCAGATAGCCATACTCCAACAGCGGGCGGTATCGGTATGCTCGCAATGGGCGCAGGCGGACTTGATGTTGCAGTTGCAATGGGTGGTGGTGAATACTATATCACTATGCCAAAAATGTATAAAGTAAACCTCACAGGAAAACTGAAACCATGGGTAAGCGCAAAAGATGTAAGCCTTGAAATACTCCGTATTCTTTCTGTAAAAGGCGGAGTAGGCGCGATTATTGAATGGGGTGGAGAGGGAATCAAAACCCTTTCAGTTCCTGAAAGAGCAACCATTACAAATATGGGAACAGAACTTGGTGCAACAACTTCTATTTTCCCATCTGACGAAATAACAAAGGCATTCCTTGAAGCACAAGGACGAGGCGACGCATTCGTGGCTCTTGAAAGTGATGCAGATGCTGTTTACGACAGAATTATTGATATCGACCTTTCATCTCTCAAACCACTTCTTGCTTGCCCTCATAGCCCTGATAATATCAAAACCGCAGAGGAACTTTCACACATTAAAGTTGACCAAGTGTGCATCGGTTCTTGTACAAACTCATCACTTCGTGATATGTTAAGAGTTGCAAAAATGCTCAAAGGAAAGAAAATCGACGATAGTGTCAGCCTTTCAGTTTCCCCAGGCTCAAAGCAAGTTCTTTCAATGCTTGCAGATTGTGGCGCTCTTAGCGATATTCTCGGAGCGGGCGCTCGCGTACTTGAATGTGCTTGTGGACCTTGTATCGGTATGGGCTTCTCACCTAACTCAGCGGGTGTATCACTTCGTACATTCAATCGTAACTTTGAGGGAAGAAGTGGAACAAAAGATGGACAAGTATATCTTGTTTCCCCAGAGGTTGCAGTTGCATCAGCCCTTACAGGTTATATCACAGACCCAAGAACTCTTGGTGCTTATGAAGAAATCGAAATGCCAGACGCATTTAAGATTGACGATAGCGCGGTTTTGATGCCCGCTACCCCAGAGGAAGCAAAGAGCGTTGAAGTTCTTCGTGGACCTAACATTAAGCCATTCCCAGAAACAAAGAAACTCGAAAACAGAATTGAAGCAAATCTCACACTCAAAGTTGGTGATAATATCACAACAGTCCATATTATGCCAGCAGGAGCAAAGATTTTGCCATATCGTTCAAATATTCCATATCTTTCAAAATTCTGCTTTGCTGTTTGTGACGAAACATTCGCACAAAGAGCGCTTGAAGCAAAAAATAGCATTATCGTAGGTGGTATAAACTATGGTCAAGGCTCTTCAAGAGAACACGCAGCCCTCGTTCCACTTTACCTTGGAGTTAAGGCTGTTGTTGCAAAGAGTTTTGCAAGAATTCACGCAGCGAACCTTATCAACGCAGGAATCCTTCCTTTAACATTTGAGAATCCTGATGATTATGATAAGTGCGTACAAAACACAACACTTTCTCTTGAAAATGTATTTGAGGGAATGGAAAACGGAAGAATTATTCTCAAAAATGGAAAAGACGAAATTCCAGTTGTCTGCAACTATACAAAGCGTCAAATTGACATTTTGAAAGCGGGCGGACTCTTGGCATACACAAAAGGTGAATAAATCAACCTATTCTTGTATAAAATATACTGAATAATAAAAAGGAGAATATAAAATGGCACTTTCTAAAAAAATCCTTGATACATTTGACTTTTGGCGTACAAACGAATTTTTCGACAAAGAGACAAGAGAACAACTTCAAAACCTTGATGAGAAGGAAATCGAAGACCGTTTTTGGCGCGATCTTGAATTTGGTACAGGTGGACTTCGTGGCGTAATGGGCGCAGGAACAAATCGTATGAACAAATATATTATAAGAAAAGCGACAAGGGGTTTTGCAAATTACCTTAATGACAAATATGGCGAGGCGGTATCTCGTGGAGTTGCTATCGGTTATGATTCGAGAAATAACTCTGATTCATTCGCTCTTGAAGCCGCACTTACTCTTGTAGGCGCAGGAATCCCCGCTCATCTTTACGACCAACTTGAACCAACTCCCGTTCTTTCGTTTACAGTAAGAGAACTTGGTTGTGTTGGTGGTATTGTTGTAACAGCAAGCCATAACCCAAGAGAATATAATGGTTATAAAGTTTACGATGATGAGGGCTGTCAAGTTCTTATCGACGACGCGAATAAAATCATTTCATATGTAAACGCAATCGAAGATATTACCACAATTCCAGTAGCCGACGAAAAGGAAGCAAGAGAGAGCGGTATGTTAAAGAGCGTTTGCGATTGTGTGCTTGATAAGTTTAACGATTGTGTTAAATCACAATCACACGATATAGGCGAAAAGAGTGCCAAAATCGTTTACACACCTTTGCACGGAACAGGAAATGTTCCTGTTCGCAGAGTTCTTTCTGAACTTGGCTACAATGTTACAATCGTAAAAGAACAAGAAATGAAAAACGGAGACTTCCCAACAGTTGTTTCTCCAAACCCAGAAAACGCAGAAGCGCTTTCGATGGGAATTAAATTGTGCGAAGAAATTGGCGCGGACCTCATTCTTGGTACAGACCCTGACTGTGACCG
>JAZSDJ010000024.1:0-10176 GCA_045531105.1 Eubacteriales bacterium
TATAGACACTTTCAAAACGGCTGACAGAGTCATTGTTAATTTGGAATGCGCTGTTACTGACAAAGACACGCCTATAAAGAAAATAGGACCAAATCTTAAAGCCCCAATTAATACGATTAAGACCCTTAAAGAAGTTGGCGTCACCGATTGCTCTCTTTCAAATAATCATATTTTTGACTTTGGAGAAGAAGGAGTTAAAGACACGATAGCCCAACTTGAAAAATATGGAATTAATTACACAGGATTTGGTGAAAACGAGGCCGATTCGCGAAAAAATATGCTTATTAGCGATGGTAAGACAAAAATTGCAATTATCGCCGTGTGTGAACACGAATATTCCTATGCACTCGAAAATCGCATGGGAGCAAGACCATACGACCCATACGATACAAACGACGATATTTTAGAGGCAAAAAAGAACAACGACTATGTAATAGTCCTTTATCACGGAGGAAAAGAAGAATGTCAATATCCTTCGCTTCGCCTTTTGAAAGCCTGTCGCTCAATGATAAAGCATGGTGCCGATGTCGTCTTATGCCAGCATAGCCACTGTATCGGCTGTTATGAGAAATTCATGCACGGACATATTCTGTACGGACAAGGCAACTTCCACTTCGTTTGTAAGGAGTACGAGGGCAAGGAAGACAATGGCTATATGTGGAATACAGGACTTCTTGCCCAAATCGATATTGATAACGGACTTGAAATAAAATTTTTGCCTTGTGTAGTAGATGGCACTGGAATTAGACTCGCCACAAACGACGAAAAAGAAAAACTTCTTGACGAACTCGACACTCGTAGCCAAAGTTTGAAAGATGGCACTTGGTATACTCATTTTCACTCTTTTGCACTTGCACAGGAAAGATATCGCATAATCCCCGATGAACTTTGCGAGGAACTTGCGCACTATTTTGATTGTGAGTCGCACACCGACGTTTGCAAAGAAATATACCAAACCTACAACAGAAGAAGATAATAAAAATAGCGACCTTCTGGTCGCTATTTTTTATAAATTTTAAAAATAAAGAGTTGTTTTTCGCCAAATGTAAATACTAACGCAAAGAGGTGAAAAAATGAATTCTATATGGACAAATGACGCAAATTATAATAAATTTCAAACTTTGAAAGGGAATATCAAAACCGATGTTTTAATTATCGGTGGTGGAATTACAGGCATACTGTGTGCGTATATGCTGAAAAATGCAGGTGTAGATTACACTTTGGTAGAGGCGAAACGAATATGTAACGGAGTGAGCGAAAACACTACTGCAAAAATCACATATCAGCACGGATTGATTTATGACAAAATGATTAAAAGATTTGGGTATGATAAAACATATCTTTATTTAGAAGCCCAAATGAAAGCAATGGAGCGATACTCTAAACTGTGTAAAAGAATAGATTGTGATTATACAAACAAAGACTCTTATGTTTATTCTATTTCAAATCGCGAAAAGATAGAAAAAGAAGCGAACACCCTTGATAAATTAGGAATAAACGCCGAGTTTTTAGACACTCTCTCAATCCCAATTAATGTAAAAGGAGCAGTTAAGGCTCAAAATCAAGCACAGTTTCACCCTTTGAAATTCTTGCTTGAAATTTCAAAAGACCTTAATATATATGAAAACACAAAGGTTCAAGAACTGAAACCCAACAAAGCGATAACACAAAACGGAGAAATCGAGTGCAAGAAAATTATAATAGCGACACATTTCCCGATTTTGAATAAGCATGGTGCTTATTTTCTTAAATTGTATCAACATCGTTCATATGTCATAGCGCTTGAAAACGCACAAAATGTCAATGGAATGTATGTTGATGAGAATGACAAAGGAATGTCATTTCGCAATTATAAAGAAGTTTTATTGCTTGGCGGAGGCTCGCATCGCACTGGCAAAAAAGGTGGAAACTGGAAAGAACTTGAAGAGTTTGCACACGTAAATTACCCCGAAGCAAAAATAATAAATAAGTGGTCAACGCAAGATTGTATGACTCTTGATGATATTCCATATATTGGACAGTATTCTAAAAGCACCCCCAATCTTTTTGTAGCCACAGGATTCAATAAATGGGGAATGACATCATCGATGGTTTCCGCTATGATTCTTGCAGATTTAGTTCAGGAAAAAAGTAACGATTACGCATCTGTTTTTTCTCCTTCGAGAACTATTCTTCGCCCTCAATTAGCCATAAATACTATCGAATCATTGATAGGATTATTAACGCCAACGACGCCAAGGTGTCCTCATCTTGGTTGCGCTCTCAAATATAATCGTGACGAACATTCTTGGGATTGCCCTTGCCATGGCTCGCGATTTACAAAAGAAGGACAACTCATTAATAACCCAGCAACAGACGACAAGAAAAACATTTGAAAAAGCCACAGCGATTCGCTGTGGCTTTTTTAGTAATAAAACTCTCTAAATTTATATAAACTCATTTTAAAATTAATAAAGCATCAAGTGGCTTGATTTCGTATGAGTCATCTCCTAACTTGAAGCGTACACATTCGTTTTCTGGATTGATAATAATGTGGGCAACTTGTCCACTCTCGTCCTCCCAGCAGGAGTGTAGAAGTCGTGGCAGAATAGACACATCCTTGCCTCTTGTCATGGGAATTGAAAAACTCTCGCACTCAAAATCACAGGTATAGGTCATCTTACCAGCATATAAATACTTTTTCGCAACAGAGTTGTAAAAGTTCATCATATTTCTAATGAAAGTCAAGGTTAGTGCCATATTAGGACTATTTTCAAAATCGTGCGTGCTCCAATGGGTCATAAGCTCGCCATTAGGGGCAATAACAAGAGTCATAATGTCACCAATAGAAAACGAATAAGCAAGCCTGTATCGCAAGGTGTCAACCTTTGTATCAAATGGACAACCACATTGATTTCCCATAAAGTTTCTTACATATTCGTGATATAAATATGCGTAAAGAGGTACAGGGGTGCCAAAAGGATAGTTGAGTTCAAATCTGTTGTCACTCATTAAAAGATTGCCAATAAATGGCTCGGATGCAGCACTCTCGCAACCAAATAACATATTCGGCGCACTCTTGCTCCAACAAGAGAGCAACTCTTGCATGCCAGTTGTCATCCACTCCCCAGGCATAGGTGGATGATTATGTCCTCTTGCATAGCACATATATTGCCCACCACCATGATTTTGGTCAAGAATTTGCGCGTAGTCAACACCACTCTTGAAAAGAGGAGTATATGCCTCGTCAAGAATTTCTCGACCACGATTTGAAATAGGGCAAATGTCATACCCGTAACGCTGATAAGGAGTGCAGGTTCTGCCAAGTTCGGGCTTATTTTGTGGAGAATGACACACACCTTCAAGCACATTTTCTTGCTTGATTTTTTCTTCGCAATTATAACTTTCAATCAAGGTACTTCTAAGAGTATATCCAAAGCCAGAACAATAAACGCCTAAAAGGTCGCCATTTTTGTGAAGTTCGTCCCTAAACTCATTAAAAAGTTCCTCGCCACCAAAAGGAGGCCAAACATAAGGAGGCGCCCAAGGGGCAGTACCTTCCCAATGCATCAAAAGCGCCATTATCTGACACCCTGTGACGCTTTTTATCTTCTTCAAAATCGGCAAAGCGTTAGTGTATGGAAACAGCGCGTTTGGCTCCATTTTGTCCATATCGTGTATTCCACGCACAGGGTAGGTCACAATAAGCGGTGAGTTTTCATACCATTTCGGAAGAGATTTGTTTTTTGTAATAGGAGTCACGTTTGCTGGTAGATTTTGCTCAAACCATTCTCTGTATATGTCGGCAGGACTGTGCCAATCGCTCGCACAAACTTTCCAAACGATAGGGAAATCAGGCTTAAAATCGTCACCAAATCCAACGCCCGAATAAAGACGCATTTGCAACGAAAGAGAAGACCCATCAGGGTAAAAATCAACACATTTAAGCCCTCTTTTTGGGTCGTGCGCGCCTATGTAAAGTCCGACATCATCAAAAAGATATGCTATAAATTGTGAACATACCTTGTTTGGGAAGGTATAATATGCACCAGACGAAGGAAACTCTGGCTCATATCGTGGCAAAAGAGACTCATCGGTTACGAGTATTCCCTCGTCGTAAGGGAATAGAATTTTGCCACCCTGCTTGTCGTTATCAATAAGACGAGGAAAACGAATTTTTGGAAATTCCACCCACTCAATAGCATAATCTTGTGGTACTTCTTCAACAGAAATTTTCCACTCCACTCCATCATCTGTCGTAACAAAAACCTTTATAACGACAGATGAAAAGTTTTCAAAGTCCTTATATGTGATGCAAAAATCATCAACGAAAACTGATTTTGACATAGTTGAGTCGATATAAAAACAATCGCCTTTTTCATCGCGAAACCTAATTTTAAAAATAGGACTTTCGCCAACAAGACAATCCCTTTCGCCAATTTTTAACGAGAAAATAACACCTTTTTTCTCATCTATTGAAAAAGTTAAATTCTGAACGGAAAAATTACGCATTTTATACCACCTAAAAATTATAATCATCTAACCTAATTTTATCATTATAAATGATAAATGTCAATAAAATACGCCTCAAATGCTTTAAAATTTTTGCAAAATATCTTGTATAAAAAGAACTTGTGTGATACAATTTTTATAAGCAGTATAATTTGCTTAAAAGAGGGGGAGAAAATGAGAAAAATTATTGATAGCCACATACATATAAGGGAATGGGGAAATGGAGACATTTTGCCTTATTTTGATAATTATCTAAAAAATAAAAATGTCTACACCATAAATACTTGTTCCATTCCAAGTTATAGTTCCAGTGTTTACAATAACATAATCCTTGGATTTTATAAACTTGTGCGTTCTAATACATATGCACATGGTAGCATCGAATATATTAAAGTTCCTATTGATAATATGCCAAAAGGAATGGACTCCGTTACGCAGTATCACGAACTTATGGAAATAGGATTTGATGGAATAAAAATGCTTGAAGGAAAGCCTACCGAACATAAGAAAATAGGTAAAAACCTTAACAAAGAGTCGCTTAATGCCCTTTATGCTGAAATGGAAAAAGACGGCACACATCTTTTAATGCACGTAAACGACCCTGACGAATTTTGGGATTTGAAAAGAGCGCCAGAGTGGGCAATCAAATGTGGGTGGACATACACAGATGGCACATTTTCCTCATATGAAGAAATAAAAAATCAAACAATAAAAATACTTGAAGACCACCCAAAATTGTGTCTAACTCTTGCACATTTCTTCTTTTGTAGCAAAGAACCCGATTTTTTGGAAAAGTTGTTTTCTCTCTACCCAAATCTATGCGTAGATTTGACACCAGGAGGGGAAATGTATGTGGAATTTGAGAAAAATTATGATTATTACAAGAACTTTTTCAATAAATATTCAGACAGATTGATTTTTGGCACTGACCGCGTATTTCCTCTCAGAGACGATAAATATGCAGATTGGCTCTTTAATGTCGTAACGACATTTTTAGACACAGATAAAACAGTAATTAGTTTTGACAATAAGGAACTTAAAGGATTAGGTTTGCCACGCGAAAAGAGCGACAACATCTTGTTTGCCAACTTCGAGAATCGCGCAGGAAAAACCCCAAAGAAAATGAACAAAGAAAAATTCAAAGCATACATAGAAAAGTATTCATTTGCTTTGACCGATGATGAATTGAAGCAAATCAAACCTCTTGTAGAAAAATATTTGTAATTGTAACTGGGCAAAGTGGTGAACTTCGTATGGTAAATGATTTCACAGTGATTTCTTGAATTGCCCACAGAATAGAGCGAACGCTCTACGACTCAGGGCAACTTTGCACCATAATTCAAAAAATGAAAAATAGAAAGAAACACTCTGCCCATACAAATTAAAAACGCCCGCTTAAAAGAGCGGGCGTTTTATGGTCGCAATGAGCCAACCCCAGTTGAACACCCTATGAAAAAGTGTGATAAACCTTTACGGCAAAAGGGGTTTTGGGACTTTTTTGTGAGTCTAAATTTTTGAAAAAATGTAAAATTGTATGAAAAACGACCTCAAAAATGGTACTTTTTGAAATTTGGGATTTTATAATAAATAGTATTTTTGGAATAATAAAGTTGGAATTTTAAATACAAAATACGGATTTATAGTTGTATAAACAACGATCTTATGCTATAATTGGTTCATAAAATTAGCGTTAGGGGATAACTATGGGAAAGGTATCAACGAAGGAAAATAAAACAGTATATCAACTTGCAAGAGAAAAAATGGGGTATAGCAGAGACAAGGCAAGTGAACTTACTGGAATTGAAATTTCTAAAATAGAACGAATTGAAAACGAGAAGATAACAAGAGTAGATCCATATGATATTGTTGCTATGGCAGATGCTTATAAAGAACCCATGATATGCAACTACTATTGCACAAACGAGTGTCCTATTGGAATGAAGTATGTTCCGGAAGTGAAAATAGAAAACCTCAAAGAAATAACAATAGAAATGTTAGCTTCTTTATCAGCTTTAGATGAAAAGAAGTCAAGGCTTTTGCAAATAACTAGAGATGGTGTAGTAGACGATGCTGAGTTGGAAGACTTCGTGGCTATACAAAAAGAACTTGAGCAGATTTCTATGGCGGTTGAAGCTCTTCAAATATGGTCAGAGAGAATGATAGCAGAGGGGAAAATTGACGTAAAGAAATATAGGACTTTAATGAAATAATGACGAAAAAGTGGTGTTTTACGAAATACCACTTTTTATTTTGGCAAATTTGCTAAAATAAGGGCTTCTATTTTAGCAATCCTGCCATTTTTCTTTTTTATCATAAATGTTATAATTTATACATAAGGAAGGTGATGGCTAATGACACCAAGAGAAAGAATTTTAGCTATCAGGATAATAGAAAAAGCAAAAAAATACCCTGAGTATGCTAAGAAAATCAAAATAAAGGTGAATAAAAAGGAGAAAAGATAAAATGGATGCCAATATAATAGGCGGAAACATTAGAACTTTACGAAAATTACATAGGGAAACACAAGCAGAACTTGCAAAAGCCACATATATTCAAAAATCACACATATCCGAATTCGAAAAAGGCAAGAAAATACCATCTGGGGATAATTTGGAACTCATTGCTAAACATTATAGAGTAACCGTGGAAAGCTTAAGTACTAAAGATTTTTTTGGTAACGATGAAGATGTATTTGTGGACATATCTAATACAGAGATTTTGCAAAAAGATGCAATCGCGTATGGACTGAAAGCGATGCTTATATTTAAGCCGATTGATTGCGATAAAAGTTTTGAAATTGCACAAGAAAAGCACAAGAGATTATTTTTTAGTGATGTGGCATCTCCGTTTGACGAAGTAAGAATAGCATTACACATGTATAAAAAATCGTGGGAAGAAACACACAATTACAAATCAGCTGCCAATGCAATAAGTCTGATGTTGTTGACATGTAACATGATTGAAGCAGAGGACATTGCGAGCAGAGATGCCACTTTCAAAGAACTAAAAAAAGTCAATATAGAAACATTGTTGAAATCAAGACTTTTAAAAGCAAACGAAAAGTCAACAGCATGGGAAAAGAAAAGGGCTTTCGCAGAAGAACAAAAAATTGACTTTTATAGATATTTAAAAGCATTAAGAAGTGATGAAAAAACATATGCACTTGCTGATTATTATGATTGTATAAGATATATATATGGACTAGTAACAAGTGATATAAGCGAAATAACAGCTCTTTCAATGGGATTTGAAGAAATGTTTTTTCAGTATGAAAATATGAAAAACAAATATGCAAAAGATTTTTTAATTAACTATTCAGTAGTGTTTTTAGGTGTTGATAGGACAGACGCTGAGGATATATATAAGTGGGATGACGAAGTTCCCGCATAGGGAACTTTTTCATTTCTAAAGCTGTTTAACCTCAAAATGAAATGTGATAACATAATAGTGGTAGTTGAAAATGCCAAATATCACATGAAAGGAGGGAAGATGGTGAAAACAAGATATCTTATTAAGCGTGTATCTAGAATGCACAGTATTTACAAGTCTATAATGGAACTTGTAATGATTGAAGGATGCGAAGACACTGCACTCCAAACAATAGAAACAGCCTGCCTAGCAGAAATGGAAATGTTTGATTTATGGGCGATTACAATGAAAGAGTTCATACGAATTAAAATATCACATTTTTCTGGTGATGGCAGAATTGCACAAGAAAACATCAAGCAATACGGAAAAAAGCCTGTTGAGGCTTATGTTGAAATTCTAAAGAAATTATTAAAAAAGAAAGAGGAAGAGTAAAGGAGAAAGTTATGAAACCAACCATTCAATGCAGAGTGTCCGATAAGGGCGAACACAGTTTTTATCTTGAAACAAACGAGGAAAAATATTTCTTATTTTGCCAAAAATATAGAAAAGGCGTCGGTGAATATTTTAGAGGTGGCGTAGTTCTAAATAATGCCTTGAATTTTTCAAAGAGTAATTATGATGAAGCTATCATAAGAACCATGCAGAAGATTCCAATGTACATTAAATACATAGAAAAAGAATACGATATCGTAGTTCTTGAAAAGACAAGAAAGAAAAAAGAGGGAAACAAATACAAAAGAAAAGCCACAACGCCCTATAATTTTTTCAAGTTTTATGATAATGAATTGTTAGCTACTGTGTGAGTGGGAGGTTTATAATGAGCGAATATTTACAAAAGGGATATATTGATTTTGGTACAGCAGAGAGATTTGCGGCATATAAGTCTGGAGCAAGTGAGTTAAACGGTATGCTTAAGGATTGTCAATCTAAGCAAATGCAAAAGCAAGTGGACTTTATTCCTATTTCCGATAGGAAAAGTGGAAACAAAACGGGATTGTTGGTAGGGACAGGAGTCGTTGTAGGAGCAGCAATAACACTTTTGGTTATAAAAGTCATAATTTGGAGCAAAAACAAAAAGCAACAAGCATTTGCAGAAGCTTATACAAGGTATATAAATGAGATAAAATTAGGAAATGCAACTGTAGAAACGATTGATAATTTTATCAAGTGTTTAAGAAAGGTAACTGATAAAAAAGGTAAACTTAAACTTGAAATCACACCAAATGAATTAGCCGATTTTATCGAAAGCATAAAATCAATAACATTAAGTATGGCTGAAAAGAATAATGTTACCACAGAAAAGCTTTATAATTCTTTAGAAGAAACAGTAATAATGTTTGATATTGAACATTTATTAGAAATGCAAAAAAATATGATAAGAAAACTAGCTTAAAGGAGAAACAAATGGCTTATAAGGTTTATTCGTTATTGTGCAAAAGCAATGAGCATGGAGAAATGGACTATATAGGAGATGGAAATTTTAAATGCTCAATTTGTGGTTTTGAATACCATGATGACGACTTTGACGAAGAAGATACAGGTGAAGGATTAAGCGTTTTTGATGCGGCTTTAATTTGGCGTTCACATGGCAAGGATGAAGATTATATGTTCGGTTATAGTGAAATTGAATTAGAAGAAGCATTACATTAAAAAGGAGGATATTAAAATGTCGATTTTCGATAGAGATTGCGAGTGGTATTGCGATAATTGTGATGCACACTTAAACAACCAAAGTGGCTTTAGCACATTTTCAGGAAGTTGGACTTGCACAGAATGCGGTTGGAATAATGATGTTACAGATGATAATATTTTATCAGGTGAAGAGGAAGAATTTGTGAGAATGGCTTACGTTGTATGTCCTCGTTGCGGTGCTCACATGAGTACGAGTGATTATGAACATTATGAGTGTCCCGATTGTGATTGTACAGGAACATATGATTATGATAACGATGAATTAAATGAGGATTAGGGAGAAATAAATTATGCAAATGTGTCCATGGTGCGATAAGGTTTACGATGAATCAGAATATAGTCATTGCCCATATTGTTCTGGTGAAATAGAAGAGGAAGAAATACGAGCTTGTCCTAAATGTGGTGGGTGCTTACAAAATTATTATGGCGATACTTGGGAATGTTCAAATTGTGACTGTTCAGAAGAGGATTAGTAGATATATAAAAAAGGAATTACTCGATATGTGTAATTCCTTTTTATAAAACAAAAATGACTAAGTCGGCACCATGGTTGTAGGTGTTCAACTTAGTCATAGTTGGTCGAGATGATAGGAAGCATCGCAACTTTGTTGCTCGTAACACTTC
>JAZSDJ010000231.1:0-4440 GCA_045531105.1 Eubacteriales bacterium
TTCCGTCATATCTTATTTTTCCGTCTGCAATATCATAAAAACGGTTAATAAGATTTGTAATAGTTGTTTTGCCTGCACCAGTAGCACCAACAAAGGCGATTTTTTGTCCTGGTTCAGCATAAAGAGAAATATCATGAAGAACGATTTTGTCCTCGACATATCCAAAATCAACTTCGTTCATTCTAACATCGCCTCGAACAAGAGTGTAGGTAACGCTTCCGTCACCATGAGGGTGTTTCCACGCCCAAATTCCTGTACGGGTTTCGCTCTCAACAAGTTCGCCATTTTCGTCATATTTTGCATTGACAAGTGTTACATAACCATTGTCAACCTCTGGTTCTTCGTCAATAACCTCAAAAACTCTTTCAGCACCTGCAAGACCCATTATAATAGCGTTCGCTTGTTGCGAAAGTTGAGAAACATTGTTTGTGAATTGCTTTGACATTCCAAGGAATGGTATCATAGTAGGAATATCAAGATAAGCAGTGCCAGAAATTGAAATGTTCGGAACTTTGAAAAAAATGAGCATAGAGCCAACAAATACGAGCAATACATAGAGAATGTGACCAAGATTGTTGATAATAGGCATAAGCGTATTTGCATATTTGTTAGCGGTTGTAGAGTCTTTACAAAGTTGTTCATTTAAGTTTTCAAAGTCGTTTTTGGTGTTAGGTTCATGATTGAAAACCTTAACAACCTTTTGACCATTAATCATTTCCTCAACATAACCCTCGCATTTACCAAGGGCTTTTTGTTGCTTTACAAAGTATTTTGCGCCCCCACCACCTATTTTTTTAGATGTGATAAACATAAGAATAACACCAAATAAAACAACGAGCGTCATCCAAAGGCTGAAATAAAGCATAACAAATAGCACAACTGTAAGAATTATACAAGATGTGATAATTTGAGGAAGCGATTGCGAAATGAGTTGGCGAAGAGTGTCAATATCATTTGTGTAATACGACATTATATCGCCATGCTTGTGAGTGTCAAAATATTTTACAGGGAGAAGTTGCATTTTGCCAAACATAAGAGTACGCATTTTATGCAAAAATCCCTGAGTAACAACTGCCATAGTCCTTGTCTGAGTAAAAGCAGCGGCAAGTCCTAAAACATAAATTACAATTAAAAGAAGAACAGCGTTTGTAATTCTTGGTAATACAATGTTAAGCGCTTCGGAAACAGATAAACCATCTCCAATTTCTTCAATCGTCAATCCAACACGCTCATAAAACTCTTGTTGGTCTTGTGCATCAAGTTGACTTAGCATCAAGTCAGGATTTGCCAAATAATAGCCATCTTGCGCAGAAGTTAATACATTTTGTTGGAAAACACCAGGAAGAGCGGTTGCAAGAGCGCTAATAGCAATACAAAGTAAAACTAAAATAAAATACTTTTTGTAAAATTGTACCACATAATTCACAAGACGTTTGAAAGTGCCTTTTTTTGCCTTATGAATGGGTCTTGCCATATTTCCTTGACGGGGGTTTTTCATCTGTTTGTTCATTCCATTTTCGCCCCCTTCGTTTGAGATGTGTATACTTCACTATAAATTGCATTAGTTTTGAGAAGTTCTTCGTGCGTTCCAATGCCATTAATCTTACCATCATCAAGAACAATAATCACGTCAGCATCTTCAACAGAAGAAATTCGTTGAGCAATTATAATTTTCGTAGTATTAGGGATTTCTTCTCTCATCGCTTTGCGAACAAGAGCATCAGTTCTTGTGTCAACAGCACTTGTAGAGTCGTCAAGAATAAGGATTTTGGGCTTTTTAAGAAGCGCACGAGCAATACAAAGCCTTTGCTTTTGACCACCAGAAACATTAGTTCCACCTTGCTCAATGTAAGTGTCATAACCATCGGGGAACGATGAAATAAACTCATCTGCACAAGCAAGTTTGCAAACTCTTACTAAATCTTCATCAGTTGCATTCGCATCACCCCAACGAAGATTTTCTTTTATAGTGCCAGAGAAAAGAATATTTTTTTGAAGAACTACACTAACAGAATCGCGAAGCGATACAATGTCGTAATCCCTTACATCAACCCCGCCAACCTTAACCGAGCCATCTGTAACATCGTAAAGTCTTGGAATAAGTTGAATAAGTGAGGATTTTGAACTACCAGTACCACCAACAATTCCAACAGTTTGACCTGATTTTATATGCAAATTAATATCAGAAAGAGCATACTTCTCAGCGCGCTTGGCGTACTTGAAATTAACCCCTTCGAAATCAATATCGCCGTTTTTAACCTCAATAATAGGATTTTCAGGATTGGTAATAGTGCTTTCTTCATCTAAAACTTCGCAAATTCTTTTCGCACATTCGCTTGACATAGTAATCATAACGAAAATCATGGAGAGCATCATAAGGCTCATGAGAATTTGCATACCATATGTCAAAAGTGCAGAGAATTCACCAATAATGATATCGCCCTTAACAATGGCTTGTGAACCAAAGAAACAAACACAAGTCATAACAGTGTACATACAAAGGAGCATAATAGGATTGTTAAAAGCGAGGATTTTCTCGGCTCTTGTGAAGTCATTTGCAACATCACCCGAAGCCTTTGAGAATTTTTCGCTTTCGTGATTTTCACGAACAAAAGATTTGATAACTCTCATGCCACGAACATTTTCTTGAATTGATTCGTTAAGCGTGTCGTATTTTTTGAATACTTTCTTGAAAATAGGCATCGCTTTTCTTGCAACAGTAATCAAACCAAAAAGTAAGATAGGAATAACTACAACGAAGACAAGTGACATAGCGCCACCACGAATAACAGCCATAGTAATTGAGAAAATGAACATAAGAGGAGAACGAATAGCGGTTCTTATAATCATCATAAAAGATTGCTGAATATTCGTAACATCAGTTGTAAGTCTTGTAACAAGACTTGAAGTAGAGAATTTGTCTATATTTTCAAATGAAAAATCCTGTGATTTGTTAAATAATTCTCGACGAAGATTTTTAGCAAAACCACAAGAAGCCTTTGCGCAAGTGATTCCCGCCACCGCTCCAAAAGTCAAAGAGAAAAGTGCCATTAAAATCAAAAGAATACAATAACCACCAACGACTGCAAGAGGTTTATTTGGAACAATGCCCTCGATAAAACGAATAAACCAACTTGTTATAATAGAGTCGTTTACTACATAGCCTTGTTGAACATATGTAATTAAATCGGCAGTGAAAAATGGTATAAGACATTCCATAACAACTTCAAGTGAAACGATAATCGGTGTTAAAATTGTTGGAAGTTTGTATTCACCAATACATTTAGATAGTCGTTTAATAACTTTCAATTTTCTATCCTTTCTTAATGTTAAAACTTATTTTATAAATAGTATTGTATCACTAACTTTCAATAAAATCAATACGAAAACCTAAGAAAAACTGTGAAAATTTTGTGAAAAAATACTTTTTAATTAATGAATTAATTAAGAAAAAAGAAAAAGAGCACAAAAGTGCTCGAATTTCATAAAATATCTCTGTATGCAAGGCTGAAAAGTTCATCTATGCGAGTAGTGTTGTTTGTGATATGTAAATAACCAAAAATGGCCTCAAATCCTGTTGCGTTTTTGTATTCGAGAGGGGAAGCACTTTTTGGAATATTCAAATGAGAGGAATTTTTGCCACGCCTGAAAATGTCAATTTCTTGTTCGGTTAAAATATTTTCAATGTTCAAAAATGCTTGATTTTGAGCGATGGCAGTCACAAATTTTTTTGCCTCTGCATTAAGTTTACCGCTTTTCTCAAACCCCTTCAAAATCAAATGCTTTCGCACCAGAATTTCAATAACAGCATCGCCAAGATAGGCAAGGGCTTGCGCTGAAATTTGAGAAATATCAATCATACAACTACCTCTTTTTGAAAATCTACTAAAAGTCTAACACATTCGGGCACAAAAATCAATATAAATAGAAAAAAAGTCCACCAAAAAATGGTGGACCTTTTATGTTTGAATTATTCGCCCATAAGAAGAAGATCAGCGTTTGTAATTTCTCTGAATTCAGCAGAAATTGCCTTGTTGTCAAAAATTTTGATAACGATGCCTTCAACAGTGTCGCCTTCTTCAAGCAATGCTTTAACGTCAGCCTTTGACTCACAACCCTTAACAGCATAAATCCAACCGCCACCCATAGCAACTGAAACAAGAGCTTCGTCTCCGAGATCGTCTTTTACATCAGCCAATGAAATGTGCTTGTCTTCTTCAGCAGCCTCGTTGATTTTGTCAGCGTATTTCTCGGTTGCCTTGCTACATGAGAACATAGCACCACAGAGAAGTACCATAACCAACATCAAAGAAACAATTCTAATTGTCTTTTTCATTTTTCAAAATCTCCTTTTAAAATTAATTCCTTAGTACAACTAAGTAATACAATTATATCACAAGAATTTGATTTTGCCAACATATTTTTGAAAAAAACTTAAAT
>JAZSDJ010000190.1:0-5758 GCA_045531105.1 Eubacteriales bacterium
ATTACCTCAAGTCCGTCCCAAAGAACGATATTGGGAAGCACATAGCACTTATAGAAGGTCTTGTAGTTAAGGGTTTTGTCTCCCTTAAAGAAGCCCTCGTAGTTTTCGATTTTCGCAAGTTTATTACAGTTACTAAACATATGGCTTGTGTTGTAATCCATGTATGTTTCTGTGGATTCGTCATAATAAGCGTCAGGAAGTTTGACATACTCAAGTTCATAACAGTTCTCAAACGTTGCAAAGGTAGTTGAACTTCTGTCAATTACCATTTTGGATAAGTCAATGGATTTGAGTTTCTTACAGTTCATAAATACTTTTCTGCCTGGATTGTCATCCCAAAAATGAAGTCCATCACTTATAACGCACTCAACCATGTTTTCACAGCCATTAAGTGTCTCGTCGCCATTACAAATAAATTTGATATCCGCTGGAAACTCAATTCTTATAATGCTATTCTTTGAAACAGTGAAGCCAATCTTTGTGCTAATCTCAGAAAGTTTGAAATTGAACATTTCGCCCTTAACTCCGTCTCCACGGTCCTTTGAATGCTCGGTAAGAAGATAAACGGTTGGAACGGTGTAATAATTACCATTTCCGTCAGTGAATACTGCACGAGCGATTGTTCCGTCGTTTTTAAGATTGCTAATTTGAGTGTTACCAATCGCCTCATCAAATGTGGTAAGTGTTCCGTACGCGTCACTCGCTGACGGATTGATTGAATCAGCGGCACTTGCAGATACTACGAACAAGCACACAAAAGCCATTACTAATACTGTCAAAAGTAAAAGTTTCTTTTTCATAATTTTTCCTCTCTGTTTTGTTTTAGGGATTATTTTACAGATATAGTATAACACAAAATTTTCCATTTGTCAATAAATAACATTTACTCTAACTGCTTTTGTTATTTCGGCAGAAAAGAAAAAGAGCCTCAGTTGAGGCTCTTTTGGCGCTAATTATATTGCTTCGTGGCTAATTAAGCAACTATGCAAAATTGTCGCAGGGCTCGGCTGTCGGTCCATACCGACAAAAAATAAAAAACCGCAGATTTCTCTGCGGTCTTTATTTTGCCTTGGTTTAATAATTTTCTGCGTGGATTTCAAAGTATGCCTTTGGATGTTCGCAAGTTGGGCAAATTTCTGGTGCTTTTGTGCCAACAACAATGTGTCCACAGTTACGGCATTCCCAAACCTTAACTTCGCTCTTTTCAAACACTTGTGCTGTTTCAACATTTTTAAGAAGTGCGCGATATCTTTCTTCATGGTGTTTTTCAACAGCCGCTACAAGACGGAATTTTCTTGCAAGGTCAGTAAATCCTTCTTCCTCTGCAACCTTTGCAAATTCTGCATACATATCGGTCCATTCGTAGTTTTCGCCGTCCGCTGCATTTTCAAGGTTTTCAGCAGTATCGCCAATGCCATTAAGTTCTTTGAACCACATTTTTGCGTGTTCTTTTTCGTTTTCGGCAGTCTTCAAAAAGAGTGCGCTAATTTGCTCATAGCCTTCTTTTTTAGCAACTGATGCAAAGTATGTGTATTTGTTTCTCGCCTCACTCTCGCCAGAAAAAGCGGCTCTGAGGTTTTGTTCGGTTCTTGTGCCTGCGTATTTGTTTTCTTTAATCATTTTCGTTTTCTCCTTTCGTTGTCCACTCGGACTTTTTATATATTTTATCACTTTTTCGCTAAAAAAACAACACCTTTCCAAATTTGTTCAAAAAATTTGCGTATTTGTTGAAAAAGACGATTTTTCTTGGTATACTTAAAGCAGAAAACCACAAAAGAGGTATTTAAAATGTATTTTTTCACAAGTGATATTCACTTTGGCGATATTCAAATGCTCCGAATGGAAAATCGCCCTTTCAAAGACTTAAAGGACTTTGACGAGTTTATTTTTACAGTTTGGAACGAGCAAGCAACTGAAAACGATACGATTTTTGTAGTCGGTGACTGGCTCGATTGCGACAACAAGGACTCGCTTCTTTGGAAATATTCGATTGACTACCCAAAAAAATTAAAGGCAGATGTTGTTCTTATCACGGGCAACAACGAACAGCGAGTTGTTGACAACTTTTTTAACGGAGATTTTGAAAAATTCCGCGAGGTGTGTCTTGAAAACGGCTTCAAAGATGTCCAAAAAACCCTCGATATTTCTTTTTGTGGCTATGATTTTCACTTAACTCACAAACCAAAAGATTACAAAAAAGGCGTTTTGAATCTTTTCGGTCACACTCATCGCGCAAGTGGGATTTATATGCCTTTCGGCTTTAATGTTTGCCTTGACCTCAACCATTTTCGCCTTCTTAGCGAGGACGATATTCTTTTCTACATCGAAACCAAAAACGCATACTGGGACGACGACGAAAATTTGCTTATGAGATTTGAAAAGCATTAAAAAAGCACGACACTGTGTCGTGCTTTTTGATTTTTATGCAAGTTTTGCTTCAAGGCGTTCTCTAATTGCTTTTATAAATTCGATTGTGTTTACAGAGGTCACTTTTGTACCCTCAACAACGAGAGAAACAAGGTCTTTGGTCATAATTCCGTCGTTTAATGTGTCGATACAAGCCTCTTCAAGTTTGTTTGCAAAGTCAACAAGGTCGCTAAGGTTATCAAGTTCTCCGCGTTTGCGAAGCGCACCACTCCAAGCATAGATTGTAGCCATTGGGTTTGTTGAGGTTTGTTCGCCTTTGAGGTAACGATAATAGTGTCTTGTAACTGTTCCGTGCGCTGCCTCATATTCGTATTGTCCGTTTGGTGAAACGAGAACAGAAGTCATCATAGCGAGCGAGCCAAACGCAGTTGAAACCATATCGGACATAACATCACCATCATAGTTCTTGCAAGCCCAAATATAGCCACCCTCTGAACGAATCACGCGAGCAACTGCATCGTCAATAAGTGTGTAGAAATACTCAATTCCAAGTTCTTCAAATTTTGCTTTGTAGTCTGTGTCGAAAATTTCTTGGAAAATAAGTTTAAATGTTTGGTCGTATTGCTTTGAGATTGTATCTTTTGTAGCGAACCAGAGGTCTTGCTTTGTTTGAATTGCATAATTGAAGCAAGAATGAGCGAACGAACGAATTGACGAATCCTTATTATATTGTCCTTGAAGAACACCCGAGCACTCGAAATCGTAAATTGTCTTTCTGAAACTTTCGTTTCCATTCTTATCTGTGAATACAAGTTCCGCTTTTCCCTCTTCTGGTACTCTGTACTCTGTTGATTTATACACATCTCCGTATGCATGACGGGCGATAGTGATTGGTTTTTTCCAGTTGCGAACTGCTGGTTTAATTGAGTCAATAAGAATTGGAGCGCGGAAAACTGTTCCGTCAAGTATAGCACGGATTGTTCCGTTAGGGCTTTTCCACATTTCAGTGAGGTTATATTCCTCAACTCTTTGCTTGTTAGGTGTGATTGTAGCGCACTTTACAGCGACGCCATATTTTTGGTTAGCATATGCAGAATCAAAAGTTACTTGGTCCTTTGTGCGCTCTCTTTCAGGCAAGCCAAGGTCGTAATATTCTGTTTTAAGGTCAACGAAAGGCAACAAAAGTTCGTCCTTTATCATTTTCCAAATAATTCTTGTCATTTCGTCTCCGTCCATTTCAACGAGCGGCGTTGTCATCTTAATTTTTTCCATCTATATGTACCTCTTTTTTTATTTTCTCATACATTTTACTATAACTTATGCATTTTTTCAAGTATTTGAGCGAAAAAAGTAAATTTTAATAAAAAGAACAGGCATAAAGGTTTTACTTCGTGCCTGCTTTGGTTTAAGATTTTGATTTCACAGAGTTCAAAACCCTCATTTTTTACACACAAGGTCGCTTATTTTGCACTTTTTTGCTTTTGAAGAAACAAAATCGCTCTGCCTTTGTCAAGGTTTGTTTTTCATAATTACTTTTCGGGTTTGACCTCTGCCCAATCGCTATCAAGATATGTTGTTCCGTCGCCTTTTGCACGCACATAAAAAGTGTCTTCGTTGCTTATAAGAAAGGCAAGTTCGTCACCTTCAAACATTGTTTCTTTGTCCGAATTAAGACGATATTCGTAACCCTGTGCGCGAGAATCCTTGCTCCAAGTTACAATAATTTGCTCTCCAAATGCTTGAAGTTCAAGTTTTGGTTTTGGAAGTTGAGCAAGTCCCTGTGCGCTAATTTCTTGACTCCATTCGCTGTCAAAGTATTTCTCGCCATCGCCGATTGCGCGAACCACAATTTTTTCGGAAGGCAAAAGTTTAAGCGCCGTCACGCTTGAATCGACCCTTACAACCTCACCGTCATTTATCTTATATTCGTATGCGTTTGCCCCTTTTATCGCGTCCCAAGATGCAACATTTTCGGAACTCATAGTGATAACAGGCGTTGCAAGAGTCCCCCCCTCGTCATTTGAGCAACTCGAACACGAACAAAATGACAAAACAACTAAAATGCACACAAATGCACACAAAAATCTTTTCATAAAACCTCTATTTTTCAAAAATCGTTTCATATTTTTTCACATAGTCTTCAATGCTTTGTTTTCCCGTTTCAAGAACGAAAAGGTACGGAGATGTGGGCGAATTTATAATTTTGACTTTCATAACGCTTATCGCGTGACGGTCAATTTTATCAAAAAGGACTTCAAGTTCTCTACCCTCAGCATCGCCTTCCTCGTGTCCTGGGTAAACTGCAACCAAAAGAATTGAGTTTGCATCAAGCATATCAATCGCGCCAAGCACCGCGGGGATTGTTGTTTCTCTCATTGTTGTAACATTTTTGTTTCCACTACCAGGTAGGTAGCCAAGATTGAACATTCCCGCCTTGATTTTTTCTTTAATGTACTGTTTCAGATTTGAATGGCTGTCGTTTATGAGTATGTAGTTTTCGCAAGAACCTTCATTTTCAAGTCGGGTGCGAGTGTTTTCAAGCGCACTCGGCTGAATGTCAAATGCATAAACCTTGCCTTCTTTTCCTACTGTTTGCGAAAGAAACAAGGTATCGTGACCATTGCCCATTGTAAAATCAGCACAAACATCACCACTTTTTAGGTGCGATAAAATAAATTTCTTTTGTAACGCTAAAAGGTCAGTCATTCTTTTCACCCATTTTTTCAAGAGCAAGAGAATATGCGCCTTTCGTTGTATAGCCGTCCATCATATATTCAATCGTTATTTCTGCAAGTTTTCTCGCTTGTTCGATTGTAAAATGTTCAGGCACAACAATTTCGTCGCTGTTGTTTGCCGTGTCCCCCGATGTTATAGAATAGGTTGGGAAGGCATAGTCATAGCCAACTCTTGAATAATCTCTAAAAGATGATTCCGAAAAACAAATTTTCATATAGGTTCTCCTAAATTCATTGTTTATATATATTATACAATTAAGACCGAAATCTGTCAATTAAAAAGAAGAAATATAAAAAATCTTTTAAAAAAATAAAAAAACATATTGACAAGTAAAAAAATATATGATACAATAACAACCGTCGCAAGATTTATATGCTGGTGTGGCTCAATGGCAGAGCAGCTGATTTGTAATCAGCAGGTTGTTGGTTCGACTCCGATCACCAGCTCCAATTCTTGCGACACTTTTTGGGGGAATTCCCGAGCGGCCAAAGGGGGCAGACTGTAAATCTGTTGTCACTGACTTCGCTGGTCCGAATCCAGCTTCCCCCACCATAACAAAAAGAGTACCACATAGGTACACTTTTTGTTATG
Organism: Eubacteriales bacterium; assembly: GCA_045531105.1. GTDB lineage: Bacteria > Bacillota > Clostridia > Oscillospirales > CAG-272 > RGIG2000. The sequence goes on from JAZSDJ010000190.1 coordinate 5,695, forward strand.
TTTTTTGTGGAGGAGTGGATTCGGTTAGGTCTTGCTTGCAAGACTCTGGTTCGTTCATTTGCCT
>JAZSDJ010000089.1:0-3975 GCA_045531105.1 Eubacteriales bacterium
ACTATGAAGGGCTATATGGTTCCTCGTAAAGCCGGTTGGGACACTCATGGACTTCCTGTTGAACTTGAAGTTGAAAAACTTCTCGGTCTTGATGGAAAAGAACAAATTGAACAATACGGTCTTGACCCATTCATCGGAAAATGTAAAGAAAGTGTTTGGAAATACAAAGGAATGTGGGAAGATTTCTCCTCTACTGTTGGTTTCTGGGCCGATATGGAAAAACCATATGTAACTTATCATAATGATTTCATAGAATCTGAATGGTGGGCGCTTAAAAAAATTTGGGACAAGGGCCTTTTGTATAAAGGATTTAAAATAGTTCCTTATTGCCCACGTTGTGGAACTCCGCTTTCATCTCATGAAGTTGCTCAAGGATATAAAGCGGTTAAAGAGCGCTCCGCTGTTGTAAGATTTAAAAAAGCAGATGAAGATGCTTATTTCCTTGCATGGACTACTACTCCTTGGACCTTACCTTCAAACGTTGCTCTTTGTGTAAACCCTAACGAAACATATTGCAGAGTGAAAGCCGCTGATGGAAAGGTTTACTATATGGCAGAGGCACTTCTTGACAAGGTTCTCTCTCCTCTTGCAAGCGAAACTGTTCCTGCTTATGAAATCACAAACAAATACCTTGGAAAGGAACTTGAATATGCCGAGTACGAGCCTTTATTTGAATGCGCTGGTGCTTGTGCTAAAAAACAAAACAAAAAAGCCCATTTTGTAACTTGTGATAACTATGTTACCATGGGAGACGGTACTGGTATTGTTCATATTGCACCCGCTTTCGGTGAAGACGACTCTCGTATTGGAAGAAATTATGACCTTCCTTTCGTTCAATTCGTAAACGGAAAGGGCGAAATGACAGCGGATACTCCATATGCTGGAATGTTTGTAAAAAAAGCGGACCCTGTGATTTTGAAAGACCTTGATGCAGAAGGCAAACTCTTTGATGCTCCAAAATTTGAGCATGATTATCCTTTCTGTTGGAGATGCGATACTCCACTTATCTACTATGCTCGTGAATCTTGGTTTATCAAGATGAGCGCTGTAAGAGATAATCTTATCAAAAACAACAATACAATCAACTGGATTCCAGAATCCATTGGCAAAGGCAGATTTGGTGCTTGGATTGAAAATGTTCAAGACTGGGGTATTAGTAGAAACAGATATTGGGGTACTCCTCTTAATATTTGGGAGTGTGAATGTGGACATAAACATTCGATAGGTTCTATTGAAGAACTCAAATCAATGTCTGATAATTGCCCTGACAATATCGAACTCCACCGCCCATATGTTGATAGTATAACTATCAAATGTGAAAAATGTGGTGGTCAAATGAAACGTGTTCCAGAAGTTATTGACTGTTGGTTTGACTCTGGTGCAATGCCTTTCGCTCAACACCACTACCCATTCGAAAACAAAGACCTTTTTGAACAGCAATTCCCTGCCGACTTCATTTCTGAGGCAGTTGACCAAACAAGAGGCTGGTTCTATTCACTTCTTGCAATTTCAACTCTTATCTTTGATAAAGCCCCCTATAAAAATGTAATCGTTCTTGGACACGTTCAAGACGAAAACGGACAAAAGATGTCTAAATCAAAAGGAAACGCTGTTGACCCGTTTGAAGCACTTGAAACATATGGTGCTGATGCAATTCGTTGGTACTTCTATACCAACTCCGCTCCTTGGCTTCCTAACAGATTCCACGGAAAAGCCGTTGTTGAAGGACAACGCAAATTTATGGGTACTCTTTGGAATACTTATGCCTTCTATGTTCTTTATGCTAATATCGACAAATTCAATCCTATGAATTATTCTCTTAAAGATTGTAAACTTTCGGTAATGGACAAATGGCTTCTTTCAAGAATGAATTCCACTGTTAAAGAAGTAGATTATTGCCTTGAAAATTACAAAATTCCAGAGGCTTGCAAGGCTCTTGAATCCTTTGTTGATGATATGTCAAACTGGTATGTTCGTCGTGGACGTGAAAGATATTGGGTACAAGATATGACTGATGACAAAATTGCAGCATATATGACCCTATACACAGCGCTTGTTACTACTGCAAAAACAAGTGCTCCTATGATTCCATTTATGGCAGAAGATATTTACAGAAACCTCGTTTGCAATCTTGACAAAAATGCTCCTGAAAGTATTCATCTTTGTGACTTCCCTGTTGTTGATGAAAAAGCCATTGACAAAAACTTGGAAGAAGATATGAAATCGGTTCTCGATATTGTTGTTATGGGGCGTGCTGCAAGGAACAACTCTTCCCTTAAAAATCGCCAACCTCTTGCTACAATGTTCGTAAAAGCAGAAAAAGAACTTTCTGATTTCTATCTTGAAATTATTGAAGATGAACTTAATATCAAAAATGTTAAGTTTGTTAGCGATATGTCTGAATTTTCTTCTTACTCATTCAAGCCACAACTCAAAACAGTTGGTCCAAAATATGGCAAGTATCTTGGTGCTATTAGGACTTGGCTTGCAGAACTTGATGGAAACAAGGCAATGAACGAATTGAACGAAAATGGTTCTCTCAAATTTGTTGCATTTGATGGTGTTGAAATTTCTCTTACAGAAGAAGATTTGCTCATTGAAACAAAACAAAAAGAAAACTATTGTTCCCTTTGCGATAAATATTTGAGTGTTGCTCTTGATACACAACTTACTCCTGAACTTATTGAAGAAGGATATGTAAATGAAATCATAAGCAAAATTCAAACAATGCGTAAAGATTCTGGATTTGATGTTACAGACCATATTAAAGTTGGTGTTTGTGGAAATGAGAAGATTTCCAATTATGTAAAAGCAAACGAAGGCGAAATCGCAACTGTTGTACTTGGCGATGAGTTCACATACACTGACGTTCTCGAACATTCAAAAGAATGGGACATCAATGGTGAAAAAGTAACTATTTCGGTTCAAAAAATATAACCAAAAAGCCTGTCGATTTTTCGACAGGCTTTTGTTTTTTTAATTTTATATTTTAGTATTTATTAAATTTTTAAATTTTTAAATTAAAAAATTAAATTTAATCATGTCTTTCCTTTTATTAAAAGGGTTCTTATTCATACTACTAACCATTTAATCCATTTAGGAATTGTTTTATCTTCCATTAAATCAATTATGTATTTCCACGAATAATTTTTATGTTCTCCACTCAAAGTTATATTTCTTTCCCTTGACACACACTCGTAGTAAACAAACTTTATTTTTTCTCCATTTTTATTTTCAATAACTTTTTTGCACAACTCGTTAATATCTAAAATGATTAAACCTGTTTCTTCTTTTATTTCTCTTTCTAATCCTTCAATAAGAGACTCGTTTTGATAAATTCTTCCACCTGGTAAATCCCATTTATTAGATTCCGAATCGTTTAATGATTCTTCATCTGTCTTATACAAAAGCAGCACATCTAATTCGCTTCTAATAATTGCCTTAACAGCAAAAGTAGATTTTATATCACTCTCTAAAAACTTTTCCACCAATTTAGATTGTAAAAGTGGATACGTCCACGTGCTTTTCGTTGGCAAGTTATCAAATAATTCTATTTTTTCTATTTCGCTATGTAATTCTTCCTCAAAATTGATAATATCTGCATAATAAAGCATTCCAAAGGTTTCAATTCCTTTATTATCAGTAACCGAATAAACACTTATAGGAATAATATCATAGTTTATAGCGCCTGTTTCCTCATATAATTCTCTTTTGGCTGTTTCTAAAATTGTTTCACCATCTTCCCTGTGTCCACCAGGGATTTCATATGTAAATCTTTCCTTATGCTTGCAAAATACCCATTTGCCAAAACTTTTTGATACTATAACTGCAAATTTCAAAAGACTATCGTCTACATTTTCATAAAATCTAACTTTCATACTCTAATTTTAAGACACATCAAAATATGATATAATTTCCCTTTCTTTAATATGATTTTTTCTAAATTTTATCACAAAATAGCCTAAAATTCAATCT
>JAZSDJ010000118.1:0-2867 GCA_045531105.1 Eubacteriales bacterium
GGTATCGTAAATGTATCAGCAAAAGACCTTGGTACAGGTGCAGAACAGAAAATTACAATCACAGCTTCAACAAATATGAGTCAAGAAGATATTGATAAAGCAGTTAAAGAGGCCGAGAAATACGCAGAGGAAGATAAGAAAGCGAAAGAAACAGTTGAAACAAAGAACCACGCTGAAAACCTTATTTTCCAATGTGAAAAATCTCTTAACGATATCGGTGATAAAGCAACAGACGACGAAAAGAAACCGGCTCGTGATGCAATCGAAAAACTCAAAGAAACAATTAAAAATGGTAGCGTAGACGAAATCAAAGCGGATATGGAAGCACTTGAAAAGTCCTTCTACCCAATCGCTGAAAAACTCTATGCACAACAAGCACCGAATGGCGCGCCTAATGGTGACGACACAACAGGTGGCGAAAATCCTGACTTTGAGGACAAAACAGGCAACTAATAAAAGCACAGGGAATTCGCTTCGGCGAATTCCTAATGTGCGTTATAAGATAAGTAATCAAGGTGAAATTTAATGGCAGATAAGAAAGACTTTTATGAAACACTGGGCATAAATAAGGGCGCAAGTGCAGACGAAATTAAAAAAGCATATCGCTCACTTGCAAAGAAATATCACCCTGATATGAACCCAGGCGATAAAGAAGCCGAGCAGAAATTCAAAGAAATAAACGAGGCTTACGGAGTTTTGTCCGACCCTGATAAAAAATCAAAATACGACGCATATGGCCATTCAGCATTTGAACAAGGTGGCGGTGGCTATGGTGGAGGATTTAGTGGCTTTGGCGACTTTGGTGATTTTGGAGATATTTTCTCTAACATTTTCGGTGGTGGATTTAGTTCTTCAAGTTCTCGTTCAAGAAGAGCGAATGCAGCCGTTAATGGTAGCGATATAAATGTTCGCATAGTTCTTTCGTTTGAAGAGGCCGCTTTTGGTTGTAACAAGCAAATATCATTCAATAGAATTGAAAATTGCCCCGACTGTAAAGGAACAGGCGCAGAAAAGGGAACAAGTGTCGATAAATGTCCAAAATGTTCAGGCACAGGTCGAGTGATGACACAACAAAGAACAATGTTCGGAGTTGTTCAAACGGAAACGACTTGTCCCGACTGTCACGGGAGTGGTAAACATATCAAAAATCCTTGCAAAAATTGCAGTGGCAAGGGTATGATAAGAATTAAAAAGACCTACCCTGTGGACGTTCCAAAGGGAATTGACGATGGAATGAGTTTCACAATTCGTGGACTTGGTAACGAGGGCAAAAATGGTGGAATTGCAGGCGACCTTGTAGTTCAAGTGTCGGTAAGACCACACGCATTCTTCGAACGCGATGGAAAAGACCTTTATTGTGATGTTTCGCTCACATTTGCAGAGGCAGCGCTCGGTGCAAAAATAAAAATTCCAACACTTGAAGGTGAAATGGAATACGATATACCCGAAGGCACACAAACAGGAACAATATTCACAATTAAACAAAAAGGAATTGTCGATGTTTATGGTAGAGGCTCAAAGGGAAATCTCTATGTAAGAGCAGTAGTTGATACACCTAAAAATCTTAGTGAAGAACAGAAAAAACTTCTTCGTGAATTCGCCGATAGTTGTGGCGAAAAGAATTACTCAAAAAAAGGAAGTTTTTTTGACCGCTTCAAGAAAAGAGGCTAAATGGACAATCAATGGTTACAAATAAAAGTTACCTCGAAGGTTGAAAATCTTGACGACCTTTGTGCAGTTATGAGTATGCTTTCAAACGGGCTTCAAATCGAAGACTATTCCGATATTGAGGACAGAATACTCGATGGCGTATATGGTGACTTAATTGACGAAAGTGTACTTAACGCAGACAGAACGGTGGCATCTGTGTCGATATATATGCCATCTGATAAACCAAGCGAATATTACACAATGTACTTGAAAGAGCGCTTTGATGCACTCAAAATCGAAGTGAAAATGGAAACAATCGCACTTTGCGAGGACGATTGGGCAAACTCTTGGAAACAATACTATAAACCAATCAAAATTGGCAATCGTTTGGTTGTTGTTCCAATGTGGGAAAAATACGAAAAGGCAGAGAACGAGGTCGTTGTTAAAATGGACCCAGGTATGGCATTTGGCACAGGAACTCACGAAACAACTCGCCTTTGTGCAACACTTCTTGAAAAATATGTAACAAGCGACACAAAAATGCTTGATGTCGGATGTGGAAGTGGTATTTTGGCAATATGTGCCTCAAAACTTGGCGCTGATAAGTGTTATGCTTATGATATCGACCCTGTGGCTGTAAAAGTGGCAAAAGAGAATGTCAAAGATAACGACCTTTCGAATATCGAATGTGGCGTTAGTGATCTTTTGGTAGGAGTTAAGGACGGAAAATACGATGTTATAACTGCAAATATTGTGGCAGATATCATAATTCGCCTTCTTCCTGATATTTCAAAATTTATGCACAAAAAAACGCCTCTTATTTTGTCGGGAATAATCGACGAAAGATGCGAGGATATGTATAAATCAATCAATGAAAACGGCTTTGTAATCGTTGAGGAAATCCACGAAAATGGCTGGTGCGCAATCACAGTTCAAAAGAAATAATCAAAATTAAAAGGGCTTTGACCGAACGTCAAAGCTCTTTTTGCTTTTTATGCAAGGCAAAGTCCTCTCCCAAGCGGATGGATTTGATGTTTTTGTGCAAAAGGCACAAGGCGAGTTTCAACTAATCAAGCGCTCTCGCTTGTATGTAATCACGCAAGGCGTGAATGTAATCCGCGGAAGCGGTATGGAATCAACTCGACAAGGGATAACATACAATGTAAAGCATTGATTCCATACACCTCCGGTGATGCCATACCAACTCTCCCAAACGG
>JAZSDJ010000255.1:0-2817 GCA_045531105.1 Eubacteriales bacterium
GTATTATATATTGGAAATGAAAATCGCTTATACTTGGAGGAAAATAAAATGGCACTTTCATTAAACACAAAATTTGTTGACAAACATGTGAAAGAATTTGATGTTAAAAATATATCAGAGGAAATTTATAACGCACAAAAAACTCTTATGAGTAAAACTGGTGCTGGAAATTCTTTTCTTGGTTGGCTTGACCTTCCTGTAAACTATGATAAAGAAGAGTTTGCAAGAATAAAAAAGGCAGCCGAAAAAATTAAAAACTCTTGCGATATTCTTATTGTTATCGGTATTGGTGGTTCTTATCTTGGGGCGCGCGCTGCTATCGAATTTGTAAAATCCCCTATGTATAATAGATTGAAGAAAGATACACCTGATATTTATTACGCAGGCAATACTATAAGTTCTTCTGCATTATCTGATCTTCTTAAAATTTGTGAAGGAAAAGATATCTGTGTAAATATTGTATCAAAATCCGGTACAACTACCGAGCCTGCTGTTGCTTTTCGTATTTTTAGAAATCTTCTTGAAGAAAAATATGGAAAAGAAGGAGCAAAAGAAAGAATTTTTGCAACTACTGACAAAGAAAAGGGAACTCTTAAAAGTTTCTCTGATGACGAGGGTTACGAAACATTTGTTGTTCCTGATGATGTTGGTGGAAGATTTTCTGTATTAACTGCGGTTGGACTTTTGCCTATTGCAGTTGCTGGTATTGATATTGATGAAATGATGAAAGGCGCTGCGGATGCAAGAGAAAAATATTCTGTTGCAGATATCGAAAAAAATGATGCTTTAAAATATGTTGCTATCAGAAACATTCTTTACAGACTTGGAAAAACAACAGAAGTTCTTGTTGCATACGAACCATCTGTTCAAATGCTTTGCGAATGGTGGAAACAACTTTTTGGAGAAAGCGAAGGAAAAGATGGTAAGGGAATTTATCCTTCGTCTCTCATTTTTTCTACTGACCTTCACTCGCTTGGACAATTTGTTCAAGAGGGTTCAAGAATGTTGTTTGAAACTGTTTTAAATATTAAAAAATCAAACGATACAGTTATTATACCAAACGACCCTAATAATATAGATAAACTTAATTTCCTTTCCGGAGAAGAATTGGAATTCGTAAATAAACAAGCAATGCTCGGAACTTTATTTGCCCATTATGATGGCTATGTTGCAAATATAGTACTTGATGTTGAAGACAGAAGTGCATATACTCTTGGAAACCTTATTTATTTCTTTGAATATGCTTGTGCAATCTCTGGATATGTTCTTGGAGTAAATCCTTTTAATCAACCAGGTGTTGAGAGTTATAAAAAAAATATGTTCGCTTTGCTTGGCAAAGAAGGCTACGAAGAATTAAGAGCAACTCTTAAAGCCAGAATAGACTAAAATAAAAAAACAGTCGATTTTTATCGGCTGTTTTTTGATTGATTGATGTTTTTTTAAAATTTATTAAAAAACATTGCTTTTTTTATACATTTTTCACAAAAACTATTGATTTTTAACAGCGATTAATGTATAATTTAATTACAGAAATAATATTCGGGAGGAAATGAATATGACGAAAATTATTATTGGTGTAAAAGGAACTGGAAAGACAAAGGTACTTATCGAAATGATAAATTCCGCTCTTGATTGTTCGAAAGGTTCTGTTGTTTGTATTGAAAAAGGAGATAACCTCAGATTGCAAGTTAGCCACAAGTGCAGACTTATAAATTCTGATGAATATATAGTAGAAGATGCAGAAGCACTTTACGGATTTTTAGCAGGTCTTTTGGCAAGTAACCACGACATCACTGATATGTTCATTGATGCTACATTTAGAATTTGCAAGAGAGATTTGCAAGCATTTGAACAATTTTTAATAGAAGCAGACAATCTTGTGTCCAAACTTGGTGTAAATCTTGTAATGACACTTTCAATGCCTGCTGAAAACGCAACCGATACCATTAAAAAATATATTTAATGATATAAAATCGCCCCTTGAAAATTTTCAAGGGGTTTATTTTATTTTTATGATAAAAAATGTCAAATTTTGTAATTATGCATAAGATATAATTGAAGGCGAGAAATATGTGTCTTCAATAAATAAAGGAGGTTAATCTTATGCCTGATAACAGAATGTGTCAGCCACCTCTTTCAAAGGAGTGCATTTGCATAGACACTTATAGAGTGCTTGACTCATGTAGAGATAAGGACTGCTTTGAAAATGTTAAAGTATATCTTACTGATTTTGGCGAAGAAATTATAGACCGCACCTGTACAATTCGTTCAAAATGCGCGAAAGTGGTTTGTGCATATATAGATGTTAATGATGTACCTTTTAATAGAGGTTTCTATCAATTAACTATTAAAATATATACAAAAATTACTTTTGAAGCATGCATAAGCCCAGGAAACATTCAAGAATTCGATGGTATTGCAGTAGTTGAAAAGAAAGTAATTCTTTTTGGTAGTGAGGGCAATGTCACAGTATTCAAAAGCGAGGTAGGAAAGAGTGGCTTTTGTGCTGAACTTCCTTGCCAAGCGCCAACGTCTTCTAATCTTCCAATAGCAGTATTCGAGACTGTTGATCCTATAATTTTAGATACAAAAGTTATAGAGCCAAGAGTTTTCCCGTGTTGTTGCTGCTGTTGTATAGACGATATTCCTGAGAGTGTACGATGCACAGTGAAAGGCAACCTTTGCGAAAGAGATGAAAAATCATTAGTTGTTTCACTTGGATTTTTCTCAGTTGTAAGAATTGAACGCCCTGCACAACTTCTCATAAACGCAACTGAATATAACATTCCAGAAAAAGAGTGTAAAGTCGGAGGCCAA
>JAZSDJ010000194.1:0-10879 GCA_045531105.1 Eubacteriales bacterium
AAAAAAACAATCCCACAGATGTGAGATTGTTTATTATTACCAAATTACAACACGTTTATTTGGTGCTATATACATTTTATCAGTCTTTTTAACTTTAAATGTTTCATACCATTCTTTAAAGTTTCTAGGAGTGATATTAGCACGTAAAATGGCTGGCCCATGAACATCTAAATTTAATAATAATTGTAAATATTCTGGTTTTGCCTTAGCACACCAAATTCTAGCCCAGTTTTTAAAGTATTGCTCAAATGAAGCGTTTTCCATATTATTCATAATTTCAATAGTAATTGAATAAATTTTATATTTTTGGTTAATTTATATAAGTTTTCGATAAATATTTACTCGCAACTCTCAAATTCGTCAAGTGTAACGCTTGAAACATCTTTTATATTGCCTTTTGTTCTCTCAAAATATGAGATTTTTTGTCTTGATAAAAATACGAGAAGTTTTTCAACACTCATTCCCTCATTTTTTGCGACAAAAGTGAGTTTTTTCGCATCTTGCTCATTAAACTTTACTTTGATTGTTACATTCTTTTTCATTTTGGTTCTCCTTGAACTTATTCTATAATTCTACAACCATATTAACACATTTTGTTTTATTTGTCTTGCTATTTTCGAGTTTTTGTGTTAAAATTTTTACAACGATTCTTTTTAGAGGTGACTTTATGCTCAGTTGTGTATATAGCGCAGGCATTTCTGGTATAGACGGATTTTTAGTTACAGTTGAATGCAACTGTACAAAAAGAATGCCCGCTTTTGAAATTGTTGGTTTACCTGACAATGCAATAAAAGAGGCAAAAGAAAGAGTTCGCTCTGCCTCTCTTAATTCGGGTTTTGGGTTTCCTAACCTTGAAATAGTTGTAAACCTCGCCCCTGCTGACATCAAAAAAGAAGGTTCGGCTTTTGACCTTGCTATTCTTATGAGCCTTTTGCAAGCGTCCGGAAATCTTGGAAACGAATTCAACTCGCTTGATTTGAGCGATTGTTGTTTTATTGGAGAACTTTCCCTTTCAGGCGATATTCGTCCTGTTCGTGGTGTACTTTGTATGGCAATCTCCGCTCAAAAGGCAGGCAAAAAGAGATTGTTTGTCCCTTACGAAAATGCAAAAGAAGCGTCTGTTGTTGACGGAATTGATGTTTACGCAGTCAGAAGTGTAAAAGAGGTTACAAATTTCTTGCTTAATATTCACTCTCTTGATAAATTTGTTTACAAGCCAACTGAGAGCGAGCAAAGCATAACATGTCCTGATTTTGCCGATGTGAAGGGACAAGCACGAGTTAAACGCGCAGTCGAAATTGCGGCGGCAGGTGGACACAACATTTTACTTATTGGCCCTCCTGGCACAGGAAAATCAATGATTGCAAAGCGCATTCCTTCAATCCTTCCCGAAATGACCTTTGAAGAAAGCATTGAAACCACAAAAGTTCACTCGATTTCAGGAATTTTACCAAGTGATGTGTCGCTTATTCGCACTCGTCCATTCCGTTCTCCTCACCATACAATGTCTGCCCCCTCTTTGGTTGGTGGTGGTAGAGTTCCAACACCTGGTGAAGTATCACTTGCGAACAATGGTGTACTTTTTCTTGACGAATTCCCCGAATTTTCAAAAAGTGTAACAGAGGCATTAAGGCAACCTCTTGAAGACGGTTCTGTCACCATTACAAGAACATCGGGAAGAATAAAATACCCTTGCTCTTTTATGCTCGTTTGTGCGATGAATCCTTGCAGATGTGGTTATTTTGGTCATCCAACTCACGAATGCACTTGTAAGGAAAGCGACAGGAAGAAATACATAAGCAAGATAAGTGGTCCGTTACTTGATAGAATTGATATTCAAATTGAAGTTCCTTCTTTGACTTATAATGAACTTTCGGGAGAGACAAGAGTGGAAGAGCCTTCGAGCGAAATAAGAAAGCGTGTAAATATGGCAAGAAAGATTGCTCAAATGCGATTTGATGGTCAAAAGACAGACAATGGTTCTTCAATTTCTTGTAACGCTCAAATGGAAGCAAGGCATATTCGCATATATTGTAAACTTGATGAAGCGTGCGACAGACTTATGCAACGCGCATACGACACACTTGGCTTATCTGCCCGTGGTCACGATAGAATTTTGCGTCTTGCACGCACGATTGCAGACTTGGCAGGTTCAGAAGATATAAAGCCTTTGCATCTTGCAGAAGCGATACAACTTAGAACTCTGGACAAAAATCTTTAAATTACAAGGGGGCTTTAAAGTCCCCCCTTTTATTTTAGAAAAAATTTCAAAAAGGTATTGCAATTTCAAAAAATGTGTGATATACTGTAAACCGCATTAAGAAATAGGGGTGTAGTTCAGTTGGTAGAACGGCAGTCTCCAAAACTGCATGTCCAGAGTTCGAGTCTTTGCGCCCCTGCCATCTAAAAAACCATTCGTTTTAGCGAATGGTTTTTTTGTTTTTATTCAATTTGTTCGTTCTCGTCTTTCTCGTTTATTTGTTGCTCGGCTGTTATTTGTTTCCTATTCTTCTCTTTTTTTGAAAAATAAATTTCAAGTGCGATATAGAAAAGGAGTGAGATGAGCATTACAAAATAGTAACTCAAAAGTCTCCATATGAGCATTACTCCATTTGCCACTGCTGATGCTGATGCAAAAGAACCACCTACGACGAAAATTATAATGGATTTGAAAACTTGACCCGCTGAGCCTTCGACTCCACCTGATGCGCCAGGAGTGGGAATAAAGCCAACGGCTGTAATTGCGAACGATGTCCCTGCGATTGTCAAAAACAAATTGTTCGCTCGAACAGGAATATGCATCGCAAGTAATATAAAAAATGTTGATGCATAAAGGAAGGCAAATGAAATTATTTTTGTAATTATAGCAAGTGTTAAATGTCCTTTTTTCTTTGTGAGGTCGCGAAAAGCCATTTGAACTTGTTCAAAATAATTCTCGATTGATTCCTTTTTAGGTCTTAGCCATTTGAAAATTCTAAATTTACAAAGGAAAGCGACAAATCTTATCAAAAGTGCGCGAACCTTTTGGCTATTACCAAGAAGTGCAATTATAACAAGCATTAAGAAGTTCAAAGAATAACCAATAACTATTATTGGCAACCACCATTTATCGACACCGATTGTCAAGGTTTTGAAAAAGAACAATCCTGTGAATGAAAATGCAGTCGTAACTGCCATATAAATCAAAAGGTTAATAAGAAGCAAACTTGTTGATTCTGAAATTTTAATCTTTGCCCTTGAATACGAATGTGCTTGGAAAGGTTGTCCACCTGTTGCAAGAGGAGTGATGCCGTTGAAAAAATGCTCTGTCATTGCTATGGTATATGTTGTCGACATTTTAATATCACAACCTCTGGACTTTGTTAAAACACAAAGCGACAAAGGATAGGTCACAAGGTATGCAAGCACCATAAGAAGTGCCAACCAAATATATTTAAAATCTACTGTTTTGAGTTGTTCAAAAATTGCAGGAAGGTCATTAAAAGATAGAACTGTCACAAGCAAGCAAATTGCAATAAGGCTGTATATTACGAAAAGAATTATCTTCTTCGCATTCAATGGATGCTTATTATTACTCATACTGCCTCCTAATTTTGTTTTTAATCATATATATTTTAGCATATACTGTCGAAAAATGCAATATTTATATAAAAAAGACGATTTCATTTGAAATCGTCCTTTTAATTTGCTTTAAACTCAATGATTTTTTTGAACATATCAACGCTTGAATTGTAAAAATCCTCATCTGTTCCAACGGTTTTAATAACACACATAATCGTATCTTCGGGAATTGATGAAAATTCTTCAAAATACTTTGCGAAATCAGTTTTTGCAAAATAAACCGCATTGTCATTATACATCATATCAGAAGAAAGTTCGTAACCCAAAATTTCAGACACATCTTGTGATGCATTGGCAAGATTTTCGTAAAGGTTTGGGTCAATTAGGTAAATTACAATCTCTCCGCCCATTACTTGTGTTTGAAATTGTGCCAAGGCATTGTTATTATCTTTGGCTGGAATTATTTTTTCGGGATTTTCCTTTTTAAGTTTTTCTATTTGCTCGGGTGTTTGATATACGAGCGTTGGGAAAGAAGAGTTTACTTCTCCATCATCATTATAGTCGTCAGTTATCATCTCGAATTTTTCATTGATACCTTCTGCTTTGTGAACCAAATATTCGGGCCCGACATACATTATTGACATGTCTGTTTTTTCTTTTCCGCAAAGAGTCAGGCAAAGCACAAGCAAAATTACAAGTCCGATACCACCAAATATTATTGCCCATTTATTTCGATACCAAACATTACCCCAAAAATCACCTTTAACTTCTTTGTCGCTTTCTTTATGTATATCTTCTTCCATACTATCGCCAAGCATTTTAAGTCGTTTTGCTGAGTTGGATTCAGTTTGTTGATTATTTTCTTGGTTTTCCATTTTATCACCACCTTTATTTATTTTATCACACTTGCACGCCCATGTCAAGTTTTAAGAAAAAAGCAGGTATATCTTGACAGGGTTAATCCGTTCGGGGTATAATTACAACGAGGTGATTATATGGCAAACATTGCTCTTCTTAACAGATGCAACCTAAAATGTCCTTATTGTTTCGCTGACAGTTATACTGGTATGGAGCGAGAGGACATTGATACAGAAACCTTTTGCGCCTTGCTTGATTTTTGCGCTTGTGAGGGAAAGGTAGGGCTTATCGGTGGCGAACCATTTTTACATAAAGATATAAACACTTTTCTTCAAATTTTGAGTGAAGATTGGCGAATTTCACTCGTCACTGTGTTTACAAACGGTATATTTATTGACAAATCATTTGATTTGTTGAAAAATCCAAAATTCAAACTTTTAGTTAATTTAAACTCATCAAAAGATATTGGAGGAAAGAACTTTTCAAGAATTTTTGAAAATCTCAAAACTGCCCTTTCTTTTATGCCGAAGGACAGAGTTGATTTAGGGATTAATGTTTACGAACAAAATCAAAATTTCGACGATTTTTTGAGTGTAGTTTCCAAACTTGGCGTTAAGCGTATACGAGTAAGCGTTGTTATTCCCCACGACAAGAGCGAAGGTGGAATTTCATATTTCAAAAGAATGAAACCTACCCTTTTAGGACTTTACAAAAAACTTAAAGACCTTGGGGTTTGCCCTTGCTATGATTGCAACGCTATTCCAGAGTGCGTTTACACACCTGATGAACTATCATTTTTATCGACACTTCCCTTTGAAAATGCATTTGAAAGAGATATTTTTCTTGGGAAACGAAGTGTTTGTTCGCCAGTGATTGATTTATACCCCGACAAGACAGCCACAAGATGTTTTGGAATTGACAACTTGCGCGTACCTATCAAAGATTTCAAAAACATTGGAGACCTTGGCAATTTCTTCTTCAAAGAGATTGATTGCAGACTTGTAAACAAGGTGTCTTGTGAAGAGTGCAAGAATTGTTATAAATTCAAAACATTCTCTTGTTTTGGCGGTTGCTTGTGCTACAAAAAGTAAAATTTAAAAGGACTATCGTTGATAGCCCTTTTTGTTTTTTATTCTCTTATGAGTTCGTATTTGCCACTTTTCAAAACTTCAATAAGTTGTTCCATTGAAGTGATTTTTTCCTCGGTCAAAATTCCTGCGTTGGTTGGCACATAATCATAATGAAAATCTGTTCCTGATGTTTTAATAAGATTATATTTATCTGCCCACATATCAGCAATTTCGTTTCTTGAATCATGACCCTTGTGTCCGTTATAAACTTCTATTCCGTCAAGGTCCCAATATGGTGTTATTGTCATACCATCACGGAATGGATGCGCTTGAATGAACAAAAATCCGTTTTCCTTTGCAAGTTCATGGAACGAATGAGGTTGCATTTTGTAAAAGTATTCGTGAGAGCGCAAAAATTCCTCTGTAATACCAAACACCAAATAATCATTTATATTACAAGTAAAACGAAGTTCCATTGCAAGCAAAATTTCGAGTTTTCCTTTTGCGCATTCTTTTAGTTTTTTATAACCATCGATATATTTATCTACCCAGTCCTGCCAAGAAGTACTTTTCTTAAAATTATATGTTCCCTCGTTGAAATGATTAGACAAAACGAGCGTGGAATACCCACCATGTGTGTATTTTTCAACTATTGTATTAACATCTACTCTTGCACATTCGCTAACATCGTTTGAGTGACAATGAAGTTCAGTTTTAAACATTTTTACTTCCTCTTTTTTTATTTCGTATTATATTATACACCCGTGCTTTGCTTTGGTCAAGCGTTTTTCTCAAAGTTTTTTAAAAGTTTGCAGGCAAAACTCATAATGTCTGTTACTGGCACATATGGTCTTAAAATCACCTTGTTTTCTCTTTCATCAAAAACACAAAAAGTTTGACAATCAAACAAAAGTTTTTGTGCAAGGGTTTTGTTGCCGTTTATTCGCACTTCGTCGCTTGAAATTTCATATTCAAGTATGGTTCTTGGTAAAATCTCCCTTAAAATATCAAGGTTGAATGACACATAATCGCCTGCATATTTTTCGTTTCTTTCAGTCAAATCCAAGACCTTCCTTCTTGGGTTTTCATTTTCAAATTTTTCAAGTAACTTTTTCATATAACACCTCGATATATTATATGAAAAAAGGCAGATATAATTCTGCCTTTAAAGTATTTTTATAATAAGTGGTTTTCCCTTGGGTTTTTCGATTGAATATTCTATCGCATTATCAAGTACTTTTTCGGAGTCGGCAAATAAGTTTTCATTTGAGGTATAAAGAGTGGCTATTGTATCGCCTTCGTTTATAAAATCGCCACATTTAACATTCATTAAAACCCCTGCAAAATGGTCGATTTTATCTTCTTTTGTTTTTCTTCCTGCCCCAAGTAGCATTGATGCAATTCCAACTTCTTGGGCATTCATTTGACAAATATAACCAGATTTTTTTGCCTTATAATATTTTTTGTATTTTGCCCCAAGTAAATCGTTAGGGTTTTCCAAAACACTTTCTTCCCCACCTTGTGCTATAACCCATTCTTTGAATTTTGCAAGCGCTTTTCCTGATGATATTGAATCGCAAACAAGTTTTTTCGCCTCATCAACAGAGATTTTTAGCGACATTGAAATCATATTTGCAGAAAGTTCTTTGCAAAGATTTGAAAGATCGCTATCGCCTTTATCGCTCAAAACCTGTATCGCCTCATATACTTCAAGAGAATTTCCGACAGCGAGGCCGAGTGGTGTGTCCATGTTTGTTATAAGAACACGCACATTTCTTGAAAAAGACTTGCCTATTTCTATCATTGCAGTAGCAAGCGCGGTGGCTGTTTCTTCGTCTTTCATAAATGCACCTTTTCCACACTTTACATCAAGAACTATGGAATGAGCGCCCGACGCGAGTTTTTTGGACATTATACTTGATGCAATAAGAGGAATTGAATCAACAGTTGCCGTCACATCTCTTAAAGCGTACAACTTTTTATCTGCTGGGACTAAATTTCCACTTTGTCCTACCACTGATATGCCGATTTTTTCAACTTGGTCAAAAAATTCTTTGCCATTTAGTTCAGTTTTAAAGCCCTTTATGGACTCTAATTTATCTATTGTTCCGCCTGTAAACCCAAGGCCTCTGCCTGACATTTTAGCGACCTTTGCGCCAAGTGAGGCAACGATTGGAGCGATTACAAGCGTCGTTTTATCGCCTACTCCACCTGTACTGTGTTTATCGACACACAGTCCGTCAAACTGGTCAAGATTTACAACATCTCCCGAGCGCATCATCGCATCGGTGAGATAAAAAGTTTCCTCGCTATTCATTCCATTAAAGCAAATCGCCATGGCAAGGGCTGACATTTGATAATCGGGAATAGTTCCGTCAACAAAGCCCTCTATTGCAAAATCAATTTCTTGTTTTGTAAGAGGTTTTGACATGCGTTTTTTATAAATAACATCATACATTCTCATAATTTGAACCCGTTTGGCAGAAGTTTTCCCAATTTAAAAATCTTTGGTTTTTCATCTACATATATAACTATTTCAAAGTTTTCGTCGCAAAACTCGGAAAGGACTTGTCGGCACATTCCACAAGGAAACAGGCGGTCTTGCTCTGACATATCTTTACCACCCACAATAGCCATAGCGACAAATTCTCTTTTTCCGTCGCTTATTGCGTTTGCGATTGCACTGCGTTCTGCACAAATTGTCGCTCCATATGATGAATTTTCTACATTGCAACCTTTGTAAATAGTTCCATCGCTACAAAGAAGTGATGCGCCAACATTGAAGTTTGAATACGGCGCATACGAATTTGTTTGCGCCTCTTTTGCCTTTTCTATAAGTGAAGAATAATTTTTCATAAAATCACCTCAATATTTCTTTTGCAAAACTCTTTCCCACTCCACAAAAATCAACTCCGAGGATTTCGCACACAGTTGCGCCTATGTCGGCATATGTGTCGCGCGTTCCAAGATTTTTTGGAGATATCTTATTTCCATATATTAAAACAGGAATATATTCTCTTGTATGGTCAGTACTGATATCACCAGGGTCGCAACCATGGTCAGCGGTTATTATAAGTGTGTCATTTTCTTTTAATTTTGATATAATTTGAGGTAAAAATTCGTCGAAATGCGCTATTGCTTTCGCATAGCCATCAATGTCATTTCTATGGCCATAAACCATATCAAAATCAACAAGGTTTGTAAAACAAAGTCCTGAAAAATCTCTGTCCATTATTTCAAGGGTTTTTAAAATTCCGTCCTCGTTGGATTTTGTAGGATTGCTTTCGCTAATTCCTCTTGATGCGAAAATGTCACTGATTTTGCCAACAGATATCACTTTTTGACCAGCGGTTTTTATTGCATCAAGCATAGTTTCGCCACTTGGTTCAAGCGAGAAATCGTGACGGTTTGCTGTTCTTGTGAAATTAGGGTATTGTCCGACAAATGGTCTTGCAATAACTCTGCCAACTCCGTGCTTTCCCACAAGCATTTTTCGTGCAATTTCACAATAACGATAAAGTTCTTCAACACTTACCAAGTCCTCGTGAGATGCAATTTGAAAAACGCTATCTGCCGAGGTGTAAACGATAAGTTTTCCTGTTTCAATATGCTCTTGTCCATAATCTTTAATAACTTGCGTACCTGAATATGGTTTGTTGCAAAGGACTCCTCTGCCTGTGAGTTTTTCAAACTCTTCTATAATTTCTTTGTCAAATCCGTTTGGGTATGTCGGCATAGGATTCTCGGACACAAGCCCTGCAATTTCCCAATGTCCAACTGTTGTATCCTTGCCTTTTGAGGCTTCTTTGCATCTTCCGTGTGCGCCATTCGGAGAAATTGAGTTTATCACGCTAACTCCATCTATTGCACCAAGCCCAAGTTCTGCAAGGTTATCAGCCTTGAAATATGGCGATTTAGCGACACTTTCAAGTGTATTTGCACCCTCATCACCAAACGCCTTCGCATCTGGCAAAGCACCTATTCCAAAACTGTCAAGTACAATTAAAAATACTCTTTTTTTCATAATCTTATTGCGGTTTCAAGCGCAAGAGTCATCATTTGCGTAAAACTTGTTTGGCGCTCTTGTGCGTTTGTAGCCTCACCTGTTACTATATGGTCAGAAATTGTGCAGATTGCAAGCGCGTTTTTGCCACATCTTGCCGCGTTCATATAAAGCGCTGCCGCTTCCATTTCAACAGCCATAACTCCCATTTTTGCCCATTTTGCGCTTGATGTGTCGTAATTTGGTACATTTTCAAAATCTCCATAGAACACATCGGAAGAGATGAGATTTCCTACATGGTAAGGAACTCCAAGTTTTTCCACTTCCTCAGCACAAATTTTTAAAAGTTTATAACTTGCAATAGGCGCAAATGTACCATCAAGACGGAATGTGTGTGCATAGTTTGAGTCCGTGCAAGCGCCTTGACCGAGAACTATATCTCTTACTTTTATATCTTTTTGAAGTGCGCCTGCCGAGCCTACGCGAATTATGTTTTCAACACCGAATACTGTGAAGAGTTCATAAGAGTAAATGCCTATTGAGGGCATTCCCATTCCACTTGCCATAACGGACACAGGCACACCCTTATATGTTCCTGTATAACCTTGAACCCCGCGAACATTATTTACTAAACGAGTGTTTTCCAAAAAGTTTTCAGCGATAAATTTAGCACGCAACGGGTCTCCCGGCATAAGCACAGTTTTTGCAAAATCCTGTGGTGTTGCATCTATGTGAGGTGTTGGGTAATTTGCCATTAATAGCCCCCTCCTTTTTCATCTTTTAATATTTTTACAAGTCTTGATGTTCCAAGACGAGATGCACCGAGATTAATAAAGTCTCTTGCATCATCAAACGATGCAATTCCACCTGCGGCTTTTATTTTTACATTTTCTCCTACATATTTAGCAAAAAGTGCAATGTCTTCTCTTGTTGCGCCACCTGCCGAAAATCCCGTTGATGTCTTAATAAAATCAGCACCTGATTTTGTAACAATTTCGCACATGCGCTTTTTTTCGTCTTGTGTCAAAAGGCAAGTTTCTATTATTACCTTTAAAATATTATTTCGACAACAATATCTTTCTGCCTTTAATTCTTCAAGGATTTTTTCAAATTTTCCATCTTTTAAATCGCATATATTAATTACTGTGTCTATTTCGTCAGCACCCTTTGAAATTGCGTCTTTTATTTCAAAACATTTTGTTTTTTCAGTCGAATAGCCATTTGGAAAACCAACCACCGTACAAATACGAGTTTTTCCGTTACAATATTCCAACGCGTTTTCAACAAATGATGGTGGTATACACACAGATGCCGTATTATAAAAAATCGCCTCGTCACAAGTTGTTTTTATTTGTTGCCAAGTTGCATCTTGTTTTAGGTATGTGTG
>JAZSDJ010000069.1:0-2377 GCA_045531105.1 Eubacteriales bacterium
ATTTCTGCTGGAAAAGATGGAATATTAAATTTTACTTATATTGAAGAAATCGCTTCGGTTATAAAAAAATGTCTTGAAAAAGGCGTGGAAATTGGAATAATCGTTGGCGCTGGAAATATTTGGCGCGGAAGAAGTGGAGAAAATATGGACAGAGTTAAGGCTGACCATATGGGAATGATTGCCACTTGCATTAATGCGATTGCGTTGCAAGAATGTTTTATTAGATGTGGAATTGATGCATTAGTTATGACGGCTGTTGAAATGAAGGCTTTTGCGCAACCATTCATTCGAGACAATGCCATAAACGCTCTTAACCAAGGAAAAGTTGTTATTTTTGGAGCAGGGCTTGGTATTCCATTCGTATCTACTGATACCGCTGCGGTTGTAAGGGCTTCTGAAATAAATGCTGATATTGTGCTTATGGCTAAAAACATAGATGCTATCTATACTGCTGACCCAAGAAAAGATCCTACTGCTGAGAAAATTTCCGAAATAACTTACAAGGAAATTCTTGCAAGAGGCCTTGCAGCAATGGATTCCACTGCTACATCGTTTGCGATGGACAATAATATTCCTATTCATGTGTTTGGACTTGATAAATCAGAAAATATTTATAATGTAATTATGGGTGCTAAAATGGGTACCGTTGTAAAAGGAGAATAAAATATGAAACTTGACACAAAAGAATTTGAAGTGAAGATGCAAAAATCAATAGATGCATACAAAAACGAACTTGATACAGTTCGTGCAGGAAGAGCAAATCCTAATGTCCTTTCAAGAGTAATGGTAGATTATTATGGAACACCAACTCCTGTTAACCAAATTGGAACAGTTTCATGTCCTGATGCAAGAACTATTGTAATTCAACCTTGGGATTCTTCTACTCTTAAAGGTATCGAAAAAGCACTCTTGGCATCTGATTTGGGAATTACTCCTGCAAATGATGGAAAAGTGATTCGTCTTTCTTTCCCACAACTTACAGAAGATCGCAGAAAAGAACTCAAAAAACAAGTTTCTAAAATGGGAGAAGATGCAAAGGTTGCTATTCGTAATATTCGTCGTGACGCTATGGACAAAGCAAAAGATATGAAGAAAAATAGCGAAATGACCGAAGATGAACAAAAAGCGTCAGAAAAGTCTGTTCAAGACCTCACAGATAAATATATCAAAGAAATTGATAATATTACTGCTTCAAAAGAAAAAGAAATAATGGAAATATAATTCGAAAAAAGGCCACGGTGGTGGTCTTTTATTCGCTATGCTGAGGTAATATGTTTTTTAAAAAGAAAAAACAAGAAGATTTTCTTGTAGATGAAAGATTATCGCATATCGCGTTTATAATGGATGGAAATGGCAGATGGGCAAAATCTCGCTCCTTGCCAAGAAAAGCAGGTCATAAACAAGGTGCTATCGCTTTTGAAAAAATAATAAAAGAATGTTCTCGTTTGGGAATAAAAACTGTAACTGTATATGCTTTTTCAACAGAGAATTGGAGAAGACCAAAAGAAGAAGTAGATGCTATAATGTCACTTTTAAACGATTACATCGATCGTGCAAGTAAAGAAGAAAACAAAAACATTAGATGTGTATTTTTAGGTGATAAATCTGTTTTGAGTGATGAGTTGCGTCACAAAATGGAAGAAATGGAAAAATCTTCTGCTAATCGAGAATATTTGGTAAATATTGCTTTTAACTATGGTGGAAGAGCAGAATTGGTAAATGCTTTTAACGAACTGTCTCGTGAAGGCAAACAGAACATTACCGAAGAAGATATTTCTAATCATGTTTATACAAAACATTGCAAGGACCCTGATTTAATTGTAAGAACCGCAAGTGAATACAGAATATCAAATTTTCTTTTGTGGCAATGTGCTTATTCAGAGTTTTATTTTACTAATGTTTTGTGGCCTGACTTTAATGAAAAAGAACTTAGAAAGGCAGTTAAAGATTTTTACAGTAGAAAAAGAAACTTCGGTGGAGTATAAAAGAGGTATAATATGAAAACAAGAATTATAACTGGTATAGTTGCGATTGCACTCTTTGTCCCAATCTGTATTTTTTCAGATTATGTTGTTTTTCCCATAACAATAGCAATCCTTAGCGCTGTCGCTGTCTATGAAATGGCAAAATGCTTAGGAATGGAGAAAAAATGGGGGCTAACTATACCTATGTATTTAGTTGCTGTATCACTTCCACTCATTGGGTATTATGAGTTTTTTAAACATACTCGAATTAGAGGCTCACTTTTTCTTGGCGTTTCAATGATTCTTTTATTTTTCGTTCTTATTTATACTCTTGCATATGTAATGTTTAGGAAAAATAAAGATAAATTAAATGATATTTTAACATTTTATGCACTTTTCTTATACATTGTAGG
>JAZSDJ010000113.1:0-4464 GCA_045531105.1 Eubacteriales bacterium
AGACCTGTATATTGCAGTGAATGCTTCGCTGAAATGAAAAATCAATAATTAGCATGAAATTTTAAAACATTTTATAGATAATTTGAGATTTAAGAAAAACAGACTCCTAAAAGGGGTCTGTTTTTTGTTGTAAAAATTTCAAAAAATACTGTACAAATATAAACCTTTATGTTAGAATAATAGTAACTGTAATTAAATGTATGTCGGTGGATGATATGGAAAATAGAAGTAAAAATCGATTTAATAATAGTAAATCTTCAAACCAATCAAAAAAAGGTGGAGATTTTAAAAGAAAAGACCAAATATTTAAAGAAAGAGACGAGATAGATTCTCTTGGGATTGTAATTGGCAGAAACGCTGTGTCTGAACTTTTAAAATCAGATAGGGCGATTGACAAAATATATGTAAGAAAAGGTGTTAGAGAAGGTTCTCTTACTCTTATAGTAGCGCAGGCCGTCGAAAAAAGAATACCTGTTGTTGAGGTTGAAATTTCAAAACTCGACTTTATGAGTTCTGGGGCAAATCATCAAGGCGTTGTCGCTATGGCAGCACTTAAAGATTATGTTAGTGTTGATGATATTCTTGAAATTGCGAAAGAAAGAAATGAAAAACCACTTATCGTAATTGCCGATTGTATAGAAGACCCACACAATCTTGGTGCGCTTATCAGATGCGCTGAATGTGCAGGCGCACATGGCATAATAATTCCAAAAAGACACGCGGTTGGAATAACACCTGCGGTTTATAAATCTTCTGCTGGCGCTATTGAACATATGGCGATTGCCAAAGTGTCAAATATAGCGACTACCATTGATGAGTTGAAAAAGAAAGGTGTTTGGATTTTTTCATCTGAGGCAGGAGGAACACCTTATTACGAAACGGATTACGATTGCGCTTGTGCAATAGTTTTAGGCTCAGAAGGAAATGGCGTAGGAAAACTCATTAAAGAGAAGAGCGACTTTATAATTTCAATACCAATGTACGGAAAGGTAAATTCACTCAATGTTTCAACGGCGGCATCCGTTATTTTATGTCATGTCGCAAGAATGCAAAGAGGTTAAAATATGGAAGAAAAATTTGATCAAATAGAAATGGATGTTGGAAAAATCGATGTTTCTCCAATAGAAGATGAACAACCCAATGAAAATTTGGTAAAACCAATAAAACAGCAAACTCTTGAAACTGTTAGAATTGATGAGGCTGAATATAATATAGAAAACGAACTTGATGAAGATGTAGAACTCATCACGCCTGATGCCGACGCATTTGAAATAGCATCTGATGATTCTGTTAGTAATACAAGTATGGCTCATTGGACTCATGAAGTTATAAAAAGACACAAAGAAGACGAGCAAATAGAGTTTAATGAAAAGTATGCCAATTCAAGCAGAGCCGACCATGATTTTATGAAGGCATTTGGAATCGCGGATAAATCTGGCGGTGTTACAATAGACATTGATGATTCTATTACACATTCAAGTGCAGAAATCGAAACACTTCAAGGCGATATTCATTCTGATTACTATGAATATACCGATCGTCAACAGAGAAAAGAAATAATGGGCATGTACAAATATGCAATGCGTAGCATAAGAACAAAGATTATTCTTTCAAGCATATTTGCACTGTTTTTGCTACTTATAGAAAGCATATCGATTTTCACAACGAATCCAACAGGTATTTTTAGTATAGTAGAACACCCATATCTTCACTTTTTCTTGGATTTTGGCGCATTTGCGATTTGTGTACTTCTTGCATACGAACAAATATATCATGGATTGAAATCAATAATTTCAAAAGAGTACATTCCGGAAGCAATATCAGTGTTTTGCATCGCTCTTGGAATAGTGTATTCGATATTTAACCTTATATTTATTCCATTCAAAACACCTGTGCTTTTGAATTTTCCAACAGCGGTTATATGTCTATTAACCATAGTTTTTTCATATATAAATGTTGCAAGAGAAAGATACAGTTTTAGCGTAATATCTTCAAAAGACTCGAAATTTGTATTAACAAAAGTAGAGGCAGATGATGCAGATGCAGAAAACGAGGCTTTTTCTACTGCTTCAAGAGATTTCGTAGGAGACCTTATAAGAGTGGACAAGGCTGATTTTGTAAGGAAATATTTCGCCAAAACAAATAAATCGGTTAATACTGTGAAAATAATGTATCCTTATTACATTCTTGCGGTATGCGTACCTCTTATAATAGCGATAATAACAATTTTCCAACACGCACATTTTATGGACGCTATGGTGTCTTGGTATTCTGGTGTTATGCTTGTTTTACCTGTTGGACTTTTGTTTATGTATAGTGTTCCATTCTTCCTTGGAAATAAGCATTTGTTTGAGGAAGAAACCTCGATAATTGGAGAGGGAACAATATACGAATATTCAAGTGCAAAGGCGGTCTCTGTAAATGATACAACAGCCTTCCCACCATATAATGTAAAACTTCAAGGTTTTAATGTTTATAATGATTATAAACCGGAAAAAGTTTTGTATTATGCATCAAACGGCTTCAATGTTGTTGGTGGACCTTTGGCAGATGTTTTTGAGTCTGCGACAAAAGACGCATTTACAAAAACAAAACGTTCAAGATTCGTATGCTCTGGCCGAAGTTATTTGTGCGTTAAGGTTGATAATGATACTATAATTTTCGCTGATAGATACGGAATATCTTCTAATGGTATTGAAATACCATACGACAGGGAAGATGCTGATGAAGATGTATGCGTAATGTATATGGCTTGTAACGGCAAACTTTGTGCAAGAATGTATATAAAATATATGATTGATGAAGATTTTGCTCAGACTGTTAGAGTTTTGAATAAAAACGGAGTGTCAGTCGGAATTCGCACATTTGACCCAAATCTTGATAACGAACTTTTAAAAATTCAAACAGGATTCAAAAAAGCAGATTTGCGTGTTATAAGACTTACAAGAGATATGGAAATTCCTCAAACTCTTGAAAAAACCGATAGTGGAGTGGTTTCCAAAGGTCATTCAAAATCTCTTATAAAGGCTATTCCTGTATGCAAAAATATAGCAAGAATTAGAAAGGTTGGAACAGTTTTAAATATAATATCATCAATTTGTGGCGCTGTATTGCTTTGCATTAGTATTTTTGCATCGCTTTTTGCACTCAATCCACTTTTGATAGTGGGGTATTATGTAGGTTGGATTTTGATTATGTTTATCATAACCACAGTTATGCTGTTGCAATAATTGAAAATGCATAATAAATTAAGCACTATTTTAAAATCCGTGTCTAAGCCTGGAAGGTATACAGGTGGCGAATACGGGCAAATAATTAAAGATAAAAAGAATATAAAATGTCGTTTTGCATTTTGCTTTCCAGATACCTATGAAATAGGAATGTCAAACCTCGGGGTTCGCTTGCTTTATGGTGCGCTTAACGCAGAACCTGAAATTTGGTGTGAAAGAGTGTATGCGCCTTGGACTGACATGGAAGAGCAAATGCGTGCACATAATATACCTTTATGGGCGCAAGAGAGTAAAGACTGTGTAAAAGATTTTGACATAATTGCTTTTTCGCTTCAATATGAACTTTGTTATACTACCGCTGTTAATATGATTGACCTTTGCGGTCTTGAAATATTTTCAAAAGATAGGAGCGAGGATTCTCCGATTATATTAGGAGGAGGCCCTTGTGCTTATAATGCAGAACCTGTTGCGGACTTTTTTGACATTTTCAGTATTGGCGAGGGAGAAGAGGCGTTAGTTGAACTATCAAAACTTTACATCAAAATGAAAGATGAAGGCACATATACTAAAACCTCTTTTTTAAGAGAAGCCGCTCATATTAAGGGATTTTATGTTCCATCACTTTATGATGTTAAATATAACGAAGACGGAACAATAAAAAGTTTTGAGCCAAAATATGAAGATGTTCCTAAAAAGGTTGAAAAAAGAATAATAAAAGATCTCAATAATTCTTATTTTCCAACTAAGCCGATAATGCCTTTTATCGAGGTGGTTCACGATAGAATAATGCTTGAAACTTTCAGAGGTTGTATAAGAGGCTGTCGTTTTTGTCAAGCAGGTATGGTGTTCCGCCCCGTTAGAGAAAAAAATGCCGACACTTTGAATTGTCAGGCGCGTGAAATATTTAAAAATACAGGTTATACAGAGATTTCACTTACATCACTCTCAATTAGTGATTATTCGTGCCTGTACGAGGCAACAGATAAACTCTTGGAGTGGACAAACCCCAATAAAATAAACCTTTCATTGCCTTCTTTAAGGGCAGATAGTTTTACAAAGGAACTTATGAACAAAGTTAGTTCTATTCGTCAATCTGGTTTGACATTTGCCCCAGAAGCAGGCACTCAGCGCCTTCGTGACGCTATCAATAAAAACCTTTATGAAAAAGATCTTATGAATGCCGTAAGGCTTGCTTTTGAGGGTGGAAAAAGCCAAGTTAAACTTTATTTTATGA
>JAZSDJ010000242.1:0-29091 GCA_045531105.1 Eubacteriales bacterium
GAACAAGTCCCTTTATATCATTTTTGAAGTGAGGAGGGATTTCGATTATTTGACGAAGGTTCGGATAACCATTTTCAAAGAAGTATCTGGAATCGAACAATGTCGTTACATAATAATCGTCTGTCCATTGCCATGCAAACGAGAAAATAAATACTGTTACAAGCATTGGGATTGAAATTGGAATGATAATTCTGAAAAATGTCTTGAATGTTGATGAGCCATCAACATATGCACTTTCTTCAAGTTCGTCAGGAACTCCACGGAAGAACTGTCTTAACATAAATATGAAAAGTCCGTTTTTAAATCCAAGTCCCAAGAACGAGAATATATACATAGGTACATATGAGTTTTCAAATCCTCTCCAAGACTGTCCCTTAATTCCTTCCATAATTGGTGCTAACACTTTACCAAATAAATTGTAGTGTTCAAAGAATCTAAAATGTACTTGGAATGCGTATGTGATAGTATCAAGTGGAACCATAAGGGTTATAATAACGAGTGCAAACACTATTGAATTTCCTTTGAATTTGAACTTAGCCAAACCATATGCGATAAGCGCGCACACAACTGTTTGGATAAGCGCTGTCGACAAAGAAAGCAAGAATGTATTAAGAAGTGATGAGAAATACTCGTTTTCAAGAATTATGTACTTATACTGGTCAATAGTCGGATCTTTTGAGATAAGCATTACTGTTACATCTTTAAAGTCCGCTTGTGTCATAAACGAGTTGAAAATCTTTGCTATATATGGGAAGAGTATTACATAAGAAATACCTAAGAGGAGTACAAATCTAAATATAACAAATACTACTCTTTTAAGGAATTGGAAAGATAAAAATTTCGCTTTAATTCTTGTCCAAAGAGGCGCTCTTTCGAACTCTACACGGATTTTTCTTTTGGATTCTCTTTTAATTTTTGGTGCTGTATCCATGTTTTACCTCCTTAATCTCTTCTTTGATAGTAAACAAAGGTCTTCATAAGCAATGATACAATAATAATCATAGCAAGTACGATTAAGATATATACCCAGTACATAACTGATATTTCACCACGAGTAAAGTGGCTAATGTTACTACCGATGAATCCCATTACACGGTTATCAGCAGATGTAAATGCATCGATAACTGTATAAATGAAGTTTACAAGAATCATTGGGCTTATCATTGGAAGTGTAATTTTCCAGAAGGTTTCCCAAGCGGACGCACCTTCCATTTGACAAGACTCATAAATTGCTGGTGAAATTGATTGAAGACCTGAAAGGAATATAAGCATTTGAACACCTGAACGGCTTACTATGTCGAAAATATCATTTACAAGTCCTACAACGTATTCAACAAGTTGTGAACCGACCTTGATGTTTCCGAGCATATTTTGGAGGTCCATCGCGGACATAATTCCGCCTGACTCTGACGCACCTGTGTCAATACCATTTGGGTTTTCAAGGGCTTCAAGCATTGCGGAGTTTGAATCGATAGAATCGATAACTCCTGTGCAAAGAATAACTGGCAAGAAGAATATTGCACGGAACAATGTTCTTCCTGGCATCTTTTGGTTGAGAATAATAGCCATAAAGAGTGCGAAAATTACTATTGCAGGAATTTGCAAGATAAGGTCTTGCATACCATCAACGAGTGTAACTGGAAAGTTCTTTCCCGTGTCTGGTGGTGGATTGAAAACTGTATGAAAGTTTTGGAATCCTATAAATTCGAGGTCAAGTTTTCCTTGCGCCGCATTAACATCAGAACTACTAAATGCAAATTGAATAGATTGAATTAAAATTGGGGCATAGAAAAACAAAATTCCGAGTACGAATGGGAGTACAAAAATCCATCCTGAAAGCGCCTTTCTCGTTGTGAGAGAGAGTCTGCTTTTTCTTCTTTTTATTTCATTTGAAGATGCCATTTTGTCCTCCTTTCTCACTCTGCATAAGGCGCATAGCCAAGGGCGCCTATTGTATAAACTGTTCCGTTGTAATCAACCTGTACTTCGTACGAATTGTAGTTAAGAATAAATCCTTCTCCATTTTCGTATTCTACTCTTACAACTCTTGAATTGTTAAGCAAAACAGGATCTTCATCTGGTGAATCAACAAGGTCTTGGGTACGAATTACTTTATAGCCATCTTCGCCATTCAAGAACTCATGCTCTGTGATGTATGAGTTTTGTTTACTTGACATTACTGAGTTATATTCGTTGTATACACTTACAATCGAGGATTTCCATACCTCAAATTGTATTGAATAGTAATGGTTGTAATCAAGTGTTCCTTTAAGAAGTTCTGTATTTTGCATAGCGATTGTGAAATAGAGATTCGCTCCATTTTCAAGCGCTTTGAGGAACATATAACGGTCGTCACCTTCCATATTGATAGCGTCGCCTGCAAATTCAATAGAGCCGTGAAGTACAAGACCTACAAAAGGAACCGCTTCACTTGTATTTGAACGACGGCTACTATCAAGAGGTGTTTTTAAAAGACCAGATGCATATTTAAGCGCATACACATTACCTGCATCAAGAATGAGGTTAAAGTTTGTTTTTGAACCTTCCGCTTTACCTGAAAGATTTGCAAGCATATTTTGAGTGTTAGTTTTTGCTTCTTCTCTGAATATGTAGCCTGTCTTTTCATCAAAGTCAGAACTTAGGTCTGAGCCAAGCGCTCTTGTTGCAAGACTTGTGATTTTGTAATCGGAAGCACTCTTCAAGAACTTGCTATATGCAAGGTCGTAAGAGTCTGTTGAAATTACAACTCCACCTTTTCTTTGGAACATTTGAATTGATGCATCATATTCACGTCTTGTAGCATATCTGCCATCAAGTGTTTTTGATGCTGTTTTCTTATAGCCAAAACCACTAAATGTCTTTAAGTCTTTGGCATATGAGAAGTCAACATTTGGAGCGATTTCAATGCCATTTTTATCTGCGTAGTCCATAAGTGCATTATATCCGTCCGCTCCACCCAAAACTTTTTGCCATTTAAGGTAAGTTGGATATTTATTATCAAGACCACCATTTGCAAATCCTGTTAATATGAAACTGATGTTGTTTACACCATAGTTGGACAAGGTTTTATGCATTGAAATAATGTCATTAAATGTTGTAAGTTCTCTGTTTACTGTTACTGGGAATGTCAATACTTTTTCTTCTACTTGAAGTGAACCGAACGCTTCAAGGAATATTCTTGTATATTTATCGATTTTTGACACGTCAATCTTTGAAAGCGTACCATTCGCTGTCAAATAATCTCTATAATATTTTGCCATTCCAACATATGTTGTATCATATTTAGCAGTTGATGCGCCCGAGTCAGCAAGTTCGCTTGGTGTGAGCATTACATATTTCACCGAAACTGCTCCAACATAACGTTGAATTCCGTTTACTGTGATGATGCTACTGCTTGACGCTCCACCTGAGAATGACTCCGCAAGGTCATATTTATCATCTGAACTTACATTGAACGAAACATAAATAGAGTTGAAATTTACATCATTTGCAGATGTTACAGTTGCCATTGAATCACCATTTTCGATGATTGCAAAGAAACCGTTTTTAACAGGTCTGCTCGTGATTACATTTCCAAATACAGGCATTATTGCTTGTTCTTGGTTTTTGATGTTCGTTTGATAGATAGAATAGTCGGTTCCATAAAGCGAGGTTGAAATGTTATCTTGCGACTGCATAGCATAAAGGTCTTCATATCTGATGAGTGTACCACTACCATCAGGCAAGAAAGAATAACCAGATTCTGTTCTGTTTGCTGGGTTGAAGTATGGAAGTAACGATATTGTTTTAAGAATATATTTGTCTTCCTCAAATTCAACCTTTTTCAAATCAACGTTTACATCAAAGCCTTCATTTGTCAAAGTATACTCAACTGGAACCTTAAATGGTGTTTGATAACTTACACCAAGGTTTCTATTTTCAAATGAACCATAATTGATAATGCCCGTTGTGTAATTATAGTTTACTTTTTCATACATTTCGTGCATTTGGTCAATAGTAAGGCCTGCGTCTTCGATAAACCACTTTTGAAGTCCTTCTCTTGCGTTATCTTTTACTGTTCCCAAAAGAGTCCATACTTTATCTTTTTCAGAATGTTCATAACGCAATTTAATTGCTTTTATTCTTTCTTCGCCCTTTACTTGACCGAGTTTTTCTGTTATTTTATCAAACAACAAATTGAAATCCTCATCAGAAATAGCAAAAGGAAGAACCATTTCTTTTTTACCGAACTCATAAATTACTGTGATTTTTCCTTCTTGTTTCTTGGAATCATCAATAGTCATTTGTCCTTCGTACATACAAGAATCGGTATATGAATAGTATGTCGTTTCTGCCGAACTTGATATAGTCTTATATTTTAATATAACGGTAGAAAGGTATTGTTTTTTGACTACTTCTGTTGCGCTCGAAACATCACACGGGTTGGAGAGCATTATCTCGCCTGTCTTTTTATTTACAAGTCCGAACTCGCCCGAAATCGGATGGAAATAAAGTTCCATATTATCGTTTTCAACATATTTGGTCATTTCAGCAAGTTTTTCTTCCTCAGACGCGAAAGATTTGAGAAAATAATCTTTGGCTGTTACTCCCGCTGCGCTTGCCACTGTTGCAAACGGAACAAGCAACATAATCGCAAGGATTAAACATAATATTCTATTTTTCATATCTTTAATCCTCCTATCTGTAACTTATTTCGCTGGCTATTGTTGATACAAGCGAAACCATTTTTGTGATGAGTGAAATGAACAAAAGTGCGATAAACATAATGAATACCATACCTACGATTGTCATAATAATCGTAACTATGTTTTTGCCCATTGAATAATCGTGTGTTACTTGCATTCCAAGTACGAGCAAGAAGCCCATCCATATGAACGCTATTGTAACAAGCATTGTTGTAATTTGTCCTTCGTCTCCTACCAATACGTTTGTAAGAATTGTAGAAATAATTACAAATACAGGTACTGGGTAAAGTGCGTATGAGGAAGCGATAAAGATGTCTTTAAAACTTCCCTCTCCGTCAAACAATGTTGTGAAACACCAGTTTGCAATTACGAAGAGCATAAGTGGAATAACGATTGACATAATTTGCATAAATACAGACATATAAGTACCTTGTGGGTTATAGTAATAACCTGTACCTATTGACTGATAATAGAATGCAACTATTGTTGTAACAATAATAATCAAACTTGCACGAACAGAACCACGTTTTTCGTGTTTCAAATCCCAATAACCGTCGAACGGATGGAATATTAAGTGGAATCCGAACAAATATTCCTGTTTCAGTGTTTTTTGTCCGACCACGAGTTGCGCTTCATTGTTTACTTTTGCTGCATATCCAAATACTTTTCCTATAAGAATGAACAATACAACTATAAGAATAACCATAGGAATAAGGAGTGTTTCCATTTTTTCCTTACGCATATCTTTAAATGCCGTTGCATAGTTTTCTGTATCGTAAGCATTTTGATAATATTTTATTGCTTCTTCATATTTACCATCTCTGTAAAGTGATTTACCGATAGCAACATATGCAGAGTCAAAGTTGTTGTTTCTTGCGAGCACTTCTTCCCATTTATCAATGGCAAGATCATAGTCGCCTTGGTTTTGATAATAAATTGCCTCATCAAGGATTTCAGCATATTCTGTTCTACGATATACAGTGAACGATTTGTTTCCGTTATCAAGAACTATAATATTTGAACCTTGGTAAGTGATTGCTTTTGGTTTATTGATGTTGCCAAGTTGTGGTCCTTGGTCACCAAAAATGTGAAGAAGGTTTCCATCTTTATCATAAGTATAAATCTTTGAACGTTTTTCGTCTAAGATTGACCATGTACCATTTGGTCCGCTTGTGATATCAATGATTTTTGAAACGCCTTTTGGAACACCTTCGTTGGAGATAGTTGATGTTGTGTTAAGTTCAACATTTACTTCACCAGCAGGAGCGAAGAATCCGTTACGGTGCATAATATCTACACCAGATGCGTTCAAAAGTCTTACAGGTGAATAATCACTAAGTTTTGTTGTAAGTGCTTCTAACTGAGCCTGTTCGTCGGCTGAACCAAATACGATTGTTGCATATACGAACTCTTGTGTTTGTTCGTCAATATCAATTCTTTCATATGGTGTAGGAACAAAACTGAGAAATTCTGCCGCTGATGGAGTTATTTTTTGAATAAGTGCATCAAACGCGCTGATTGTTACCTTAGGTGCGCCTATGAAGTTGATAAACTGACCTTCCGATGTCATAACTATGATACCTTCGGTTGTACTTCTCGACACTACGAAAATTCTTCCGTGCTTATCTACAACGCAACTTACAGGTGAAAATGAGTTTTTCGCCATGAGTTCAGTTTTTGGCTCTATAATTTCGCGTATGAATGAACCATCATCAACATCAAAAACAACAATTCTTTTATTGGAAGTATCGCACACATAAAGTCCCTTCATATCGCCTTCATTTACTATAAATGAACTTTCAGGGCTTTTGAGTGTATCGTTAACTCCGTGATTGTTTACAAATTTATCAATAGTATATTTATATTGATAATGTTTATCTGTTACGATAATTCTGCCGTTCTTTTGGTCGGTAATATAAAGATTGCCCTCGGCATCCGCCTCTATGTCGTAAAGGTCAACGTTGTTGTTGTCCTGAGCATTAAATCCAAGCGACACAAGACTTATCATTTGGTCTGGAACATATGCATCTGGCGATGGCAAAAGTTCTCCGTCGATTGAATATGTATATGTCGAATATGGCGCTGCCATTGCAACTATTGGAAGAAGCATCAAGAGTGCAATTACAAATACGGTTAATTTTGCTAACTTTTTCATAACTACCTCCTTAATCCTTCATACCACTCGTTCCCATTGTTTGAATAACGTTACTTTGAGAAATAACGAATACTACAATAGGTACAAGCATCATAAGAACTGTTGCCGCTGCGGAAGCACCCATACGAGCGACACCGCCTGCGGTGATTTGTGAAATTGCGTAGTTAAGAGTTTTCCATTGTTCACTATAAATGTAGATTGACGCTCCCGCTTGCCACAAGCCTTGGAATGAGTAAATGATAAGAGTAATCCAACCTGGCTTAACCATTGGCATAGCGATTGTCCAGAAGGTTTTAAGTTCGCTACAACCATCAAGACGCGCACTTTCAAGAGTTGAGTCTTGAATTGAGCCGTCCATAAATTGTTTCATAAGGTAAAGTCCTGTTGCTCCACCCCATGTTGGAATAATGATTGAAAGTGGATTATCAAGAAGTCCGAGGGTTGAAAGGGTCAAGAAGTTCGCAATACCTGTTACAGTTGATGTAAACATAAGGGAGTTTTGAATAATCTTGAATGTGCCTTTTTTACCTGGGAATGGTATTTTGGAAAGTGCATATGCTGCAAGTGATGAGAAGAATATGTTACCAAAAGTACCTGCCGCCGTGATAAGGACTGTGTTGAATATGTATCTTGAAAAAGGAACCCAAGAATCACTCAACAAATAGAACAAGTCACCAAAGTTGCCCCATGTTGGTTTTACAACATAGAATCTTGGTGGGAATACCCAAAGTTCATCAAGTGGTTTGAACGCTTGGATAACTACGTAATACATAGGCAAGAACATAAATACGCCCATGATTGCAAGGAATATGAAAATTCCTGTGTCGCCTCCTACCGAACGGTTGAGAACGACCTGGTGGTTTCTGACTCTCATTTTTTGCATATCACTTACCCACCTTTGACAGTAATTTTCTTACCAACAAGTTTGCTCCTATCATAATAAGGAACAAAATGAAGGCGATTGAGGAAGCGTAACCTACTTCCCAACGTTGGTTTCCATAGTCATCTATACAGTGCATAATTGTATGACACGAGTAGTTTACTGATGGGAAACCACAAAGTTGTGTTACAACTCCACCAAATCCGAATGCACCTGTAATTGACATTACCGCACCGAACATAAGGTGGTTTTTCATTTGAGGCAATGTTACATACCAAAGTTCTTGCCATCTGTTCTTAACGCCGTCGATGGCCGCTGCCTCAAATTGGTTTTTATCAAGTGTTTGAAGACCTCCAATGAATGAAAGGAATGCTGTACCAAGTGACTGCCACAACGCAACTATGATACAAAGTGTCATAGCATATTTTTCATCGTGGAACCAAAGAACAGGTGTGTCAATAGATCCGAGGTCAAGCAAGAAACCGTTTACAAATCCATATGCGTCATCTGAGAAAAGCGCTGACCAAATTGTGTACGCTCCACCCGAAATTGATGGTGCATAGAAAATAAGTGTAATTACGGCTCTGAGTTTTGGTGCAAGTTCATTAATGAACCATGCAACAAGGAATGAAAGTATATAGGACACAGGTCCTATTACTACTGCGAACACAAGTGTGTTCTTACAAGCCTGCAAGAAGATATCGTCTTCAAAGAACAGTCTTGTATAGTTGTCAATGCCAATAAACATATCCCAGCTTATTTCAAGCATATTGAATGAAGTAAAACTGAGTATGAACGAAAGCAATACTGGGAAAAGAGTAAACAAAACGAATACGAGCATAAAGGGCGCTATCATAAAATACGCTACTTTATTTCTCTTCATTTCTTTGATGGTCCATTGAGCCATTGTCATATCTTTTCTGGCAACGGCTTTTTTAGGTTTTCCATCATGATTTATTCCAACAGGACTTGCAGTTTCGTCGCAGTATGGCGCGTAGATTTTATCAAATTCTTCCGCTGGCAATCTGCGTAATGGCGATTTTTGAATTGTTTCCATTATTTCTCTCCTTTACAAGTCTTTTGGATTATTTTTTACTGGCGATTACTCTTTCGCCTGTTGTCAAGTTGATGTAGTCCATTCCAAATTCTAATCTTCTTCTTGTAATTTCCTTATTAATGGTTGTTGTATAAGAAAGAAGTGAATCGGCTGGATCTTTTGCCTCGTTATATGCTGCGAGGAATGCGAAGTTTACATATCTTGCAAGATAGTAACTTCCTGGGTAGTTAGGAACTCCTACGAGGTTTGTAAATTGTGAAAGAATTGCATCTCTTTCATCATTTGTCCAAGGAATTTCTTTAATTGCTTCTGTGTTAGGTGTTGGGTGACGACCCGCTATACCTTGAATTGATACCATTTCATTTGTATACGCGACCTGACAGTCTTTACCAACATACCACTTCATAAACTCCCACGCTCTTGCTCCGTCTGCTCCGTCATCGCAACCTGCAAGCATTATACAACCTGTTACTGTCGCTATTGCGGAATTGTTGATATAAGTAGTACCATCTTCTCTTACATGTTCATAACCAGGAAGAGTTGTAAAGCCCCAAAGTCCTGAAAGTTCTGATGCGAAAAGTGTGAGTTGGTTACATGATGTATAATCGGCGATACCGATTGGTAATTCACCTGTTCTAAAACGGTTTGCAAAGTCATAAACGGTAGGAAGTGAGTATTGTGTATACATATTACAAAGTTTTGTAAATGCGTTAAGTACTCCCTTATCGTCGAAGTTTATTTGCATACCGCCATTTTTATATACTTCATTTCCACTTTGGTAAATGAATGTATAAATATCGTTTTGAATACCAACCTCCATGTGGTTATATTGAAGGACAGGAACCATTGCCAAAATATCATCCCATGTTTCTGGAATATCAAGTTTCAACTGTGAAAGGATGTCCTTACGATAGAACAACATTGAGAAGTTGAGTTTATCAGGAAGTGCATAGTATGAATACTCTACCTCTGCACCAACTGATGAGTCGTGGAGCATAAGCGGAACAACTGCCATTTCAGGGAACCACGAAAGGACATCTTCGCTGTCGCTCTCTATAAATCTATTAAGTGGAAGAACTGCGCTACGAAGTGCATAGTCAATTATCGTAGCGCTTGTTTCCATAAGCGACACGTCTGGTCCATCTCCTGCCAAAACTGATGGCAAAAGTGTTCCTGCTGAAATAAGTTTAAGGTTAGCCGATACTCCTGTTTTTGGAGTAAAATCATTATCTATAAGGCTTCTTATTACTTGTGCTTGGTCACGTCCGGATGCAATCCACACATCAACAGGTTCAAGATCTGATCCTGTGTCTGTTTCTGTGCCAAGTGAGTTATAGTCTGTGATAAAACTGTAAAAGAACATTGAAAGTTCATACCACAATGACTGGAAGAAGTTACCTTCGCTCTTCGGTAACTCTGTTTGTGCTGGTTGAATTGTAAAATAGTCAACCTTCAATGGTTGCGCTGATACATTTGTAATCCATGTACCAAGTGAACCAAGTTGTGTTTTAAATGTTTCAAGGTTTCCTGCTATTTCGCTCTCGTCACTACCCATCTTGTTAAGAAGAATGTAGAGTTGTTCAAGAGTTGCAGTATTTTCACCCTTTAATCCTGTTGTATCAGAAAGATACTTATAAACTCTTTTGAGGTTGATAGATTCTATCATCATCGTTTCGAGAACGTGAGGCATTACTCTTGCAAAGTTATAAGTACGATCTTCGTCAGGGTTACTACCTGTGAGTTTGATTATTTCAAGATATGCATTGTTGAGGTTAGCAAGAGTTTTTGAAATTTGATTGAGTTGAACACCCATATCTCCGAGTGTTACTTCAAATTTAATAGTATATGGTTCTTCTCTCGCTTCAAGATAGAAGTACAAATCTTGATTACCATCATTCATATATGTAGCGGTCCACTCGTCTGTATAATCAAAACGGCAGAATCCAGCCTCGGCAAAAGGAACTTCATCATCAATATAAACTTTTCTCGAAACATACATACCGCTAAGCAAGTCCTGTTTAAAGCGTGCGCCTATTCCATAATAACCACTTTCTGTGATTTTTACTTCATAAGTAATCCACTCGCCAACATTACTCCATTGAGTACCACCTGCTATGTTGTACTTTTGAACTTTTGCAGATTGTTCGCCAGTAAGACCACTCGTGATAGGTGATGTTCTGTCTTGCAATGGGTAAATAGTAACGCTTGATGTGTTCTTTACATGCTCTGCCTCGATAATTTGCATTCCAGCATTTGGAATGTTATTAGCGATTGGACCATGTTGTGCAATGTATTCTTCATAAGTAGGAACTGAAATGCCCGCAACAGGACGAAGAACGATATCGTCAAGAACAACTGGTTCTCTTGTACTTTCAAGTGTTATTGTGTTTTCTCCTGCTTGGAAATAAAATTCAAACGGTTCTACATAATGCCCGTCTGTATCTTGAAGAGTATGAATAACCCATTTTGGGTCTTGTGATACTGATGGACGAATATCGTTACCATTTCCGTCTTGTTTGAACGAATCTTTACCATCTACGGTTACGTAATCGTATTTCCAAACTTTTTGCAAAACGATTGAACGAGCCTCGGCAAAAGGAACTTCTCCATTGATTGAGAATACACGTTCAATAGATGTCGTTTTTCCGTTAAGTGTTTGACAGTAAGGCAACTCAATGATATAAAAACCACTTACTGGAACGTTGAATTTCCAAGTAACCTTTCCTGTTTCTGCAACTTCAAGAACATTGGTTCTTCCAACATGTTCCTTTACATTGCCATTTTCATCTGTCGTCACTTCCTTGTAAGCGCCTTCGCTTGTACCGGATTGGTCGATGTTGTTAATGATATCAACAACGATATCCGTCATGCCAGTCGTATCACCTACCATAGGCGAATACTTGTCAGTGTATTCCTTGTAGGACATCGTATTCAAAATGTCACCTACATCGGAAATAGACACTTTATTACCTGACGAAGACGAATCCGATTTGGAATCGGTCGTGGCGGCAGATACAGGCACCGCTACTGCGCTAATGAGCATAAGAACGCAAGCAAGTAATGCCAGTAGTCTTTTCGCTTTCCTTTTCATAAGAAACCTCCATTTTTTTGCAATTAATTACCACCGAGCGAGGTGGCTGTGCTTATACACACGCGTGTACGAGCATCTTATGCAAGTTTTATTTTATCATACCCCCTTATATAAGTCAAGAGATATATTTTTATATAAATTTTCACACACAAAAAATACAAATTTTCGTGAATTTTAAAAAATGCCTATTGTTAATTAATTGTAAAATTTTCACTGTTGCAATTTTTGTTCTAATTCTTTTTGGCAAACAAGTTTTCCGACCATTTAACAATGAAAATATGAACTAATCGTGAATTAATTCGCAATTTCAAGATTGTGAATGTTGCACAAAAAAGTCCTCTTGTTTTTGGCATTTTATACAAATGTCCAAACTTTTTTGAGCATTTTTGGCGACTTTTGAAAAATTTAGATTTTTTGGACTTATTTTTAATATTTTTTTGCCATAGTACTTGACTTTGATTTTTCTTTAATTTATAATGAAATTACTACTTACAACAAGGAGAAAACAAATGTATTATCTTGGTATTGACCTTGGTGGCACAAATATCGCCGCTGGAATCGTTGATGAAAATTGTAAAATTCTTTTAAAAGGTTCTGTTCCTACAATGGCTAACAGAGATGGTAAACTTATCATTCAAGATATGGCTAATCTCTGCAAAAAACTCATCGCCGATATGGGATTGACCGTTGATGATATAGAATACGCTGGTATTGCAACCCCTGGTACCGCTAACTCTGACACTGGCGTTGTTGAATACGCAAACAACTTGCCTTTTGTAAACTTCCCTATCGCTGACCTTCTCAAAGAATATCTTGGCGTTAAGAAAGTTCTTATTGAAAACGACGCAAATGCCGCTGCAAAGGCGGAAGCGGTTGCTGGCGTTGCAAAGGGTGCGAAATATTCCGTTATGATTACTCTTGGAACAGGTCTTGGCGGTGGCATTGTTCTTGATGGTAAAGTTTATTCGGGCTTCAACCACGCAGGCGCTGAACTTGGTCATATTGTAATTGAGCAAAACGGAAAACAATGTACTTGCGGAAGAAAGGGCTGTTGGGAAACATACAGTTCTGCAACAGGTCTTGTTAATATGACAAAAGAAAGACTTATCGAAGCGAGAGCGAATGGTGTTAAATCTTTGATTGACGATATGATTGAGGGTGACATTAACAGAGTTAATGCTCGTGTTGCATTTGCCGCTATGAAACAAGGCGACGAACTCGGCGCTAAAATCGTTGATGAATACATAAGTTATCTTGCAAGTGGCGTTGCTACAATCATTAACATATTCCAACCAAATGTACTTTCAATCGGTGGTGGCGTATGCAATGAAAAAGATTACTTGCTTGTACC
This sequence comes from Eubacteriales bacterium, assembly GCA_045531105.1. GTDB lineage: Bacteria > Bacillota > Clostridia > Oscillospirales > CAG-272 > RGIG2000. The sequence continues at coordinate 13,220 of JAZSDJ010000242.1, forward strand.
ACTTAAAGAAAAAGTATTTGCACAAACTTATACTCACGAGCCTACAAAGCAAACTCAAATTAAAATTGCAGAAATGGGTAACGACGCGGGTATTGTTGGTGCCGCTACTCTCGGTTTCTAATTTTGACAACTAAAAAAACTTAAAAGCGTGGGCTATTGTCCACGCTTTTTGAAAAGATTATGTAAATATATTGAAAGGAGGGGTTTTTGTGACGCTTGACACGCCTATCGGTGCGCTTTATGGCGTTGGTCCAAAATATGAAAAGTATTTTTCAAATAATGATTTATATACCGTAAAGGACCTTTTGTACTATTTTCCACGCGCTTATCAAAATCGCGCTGATATTTGCACTATCGCAACAGGCGCATTAACCGACGGACCTCACGCATACATTTTGACTGTCTCACAAGATGCCAAGGTTGCAATGATACGCAGAGGTATGAATATTTTAAAATTCAAAGCCTTTGACGAAAGTGGAACTGTTACAATAACCTTCTTTAACCAAAATTACTTAAAAGATGTTTTCAAAACGGGAGCGACTTTTCGTTTTTGGGGCAAGATAACGCAGGAAAAACGAACTTATGTTATGTCCTCGCCTTCTTATGAACCTTTTTTAGGAGACAAGCCTCTTGCACCATATGTTTCAGTATACCCATTGTTTTCGGGTGTAAACCAAAAATATCTTGCAAAACTTATAGGTCAAATAAGAGCGCAAATTCCTGTGCTTATAAAAGACCCTTTGCCAGAGAAAATAAGGCTTGACAATGGTCTTTGTACTCTCGGCTATGCCCTTGAAAATATACATTTTCCAGAAAGTGATGACTCACTTGAAAGGGCGATTCGGAGATTGACTTTCGATGAGTTGTTTATATTCGCCTTGTCGATTTCGCAAATGAAAACCGCATCAGTTTCAAAGACTGCACCCGTTATTCCTAAGTGCGACCTTTCTCCACTTCTTTCACAAATGCCATATGAACTAACAAATGCTCAAAAACGCACGATTGCCGAAATTGAAGATGATATGTGTCTAAAAAGTGTTAATTTCGAGACTATTTCAAGTGGCAAATACGAGGCGCAAAGTTTCAACTTAAAGCCTATGAACAGAATTATTGTAGGCGATGTTGGAAGTGGTAAGACAATTTGCGCAGCCTCTGGTGCTTATATTGCGTGCAAAGGTGGCTATCAATGCGCTCTTATGGTGCCTACGGAAATTCTCGCTTTTCAACATTATGAAGATTTATGCCCTCTTTTTGAAAAAGTTGGTATTTCTTGTGAACTTTTGACCGGTTCTACCCCTGCGAAGACCAAAAGAGAGATACTTGGTAGACTAAAAAGCGGTAAAACTCAATTTGTAATCGGCACTCACGCGCTTATTCAAAGTGGCGTTGAGTTCGCAAAACTCGGTCTTGTTATAACCGACGAGCAACACCGTTTTGGCGTTATGCAAAGGGCAAAACTTGCTGAAAAGAGCAAGAGCGCACATGTGCTTGTTATGAGTGCAACACCTATTCCTCGTACCCTTTCTCTTATGATTTATGGCGACCTTGATATTTCGCTCATTGACGAAATGCCTGTTGGACGAAAAAGAGTTAATACTTTTGTTGTCGATGAAACTTACAGGACAAGGCTAAACGGATTTATAAGGAAACAGGTCGAAAACAAAAATCAAGTTTATATTGTTTGTCCAAGTGTTGAGGAAAAGGAAAAAGACATTCTTGACACTGCTGATTTCAACCCTTTCATTATTGATTTTAAAGACACTTCCCCACTCAAATCGGCTGTTAATTTTGCAAATGAACTCAAAGAGGTTTTCCCTGATTTGAGCATCGAATTTCTTCACGGAAAAATGAAGGCAAAAGAAAAAGATGCGATTATGATGGACTTTGCAAACGGCAAAATCGACATTCTTGTTTCGACCACTGTTATTGAGGTCGGTGTAAATGTGCCTAATGCGACTCTTATGGTTGTTGAAAACGCAGAAAGATTTGGTCTTTCTCAACTTCATCAGTTAAGAGGTCGTGTTGGCCGTGGAAATGTTCAATCGTATTGCATTTTGGTTTCCAATTCAACAAGTCAAAAAAGTCGTGAACGACTTGAAATTATGCATACAACATACGATGGTTACACGATTGCTGAGCGCGACCTTAAAATGCGTGGACCTGGTGACTTTTTCTCCACATCCCCGTCAATTCGTCAGTCGGGTGAGGTCAATTTCAATATCGCAAAATCATGCTCTGACACGGAACTTTTGCACTCCGCTTTCGAGAGTGCGAGAACAATACTCAGCAGTGACAAAACCTTGTCGCTTGACGAACACTCTCTGCTTCGCAAAGAGGTTGAAAGAATCTGCAATTCAAATACAAATACAATAAATTAATTTAAGGAGAAATTTATGCTTTATTTTGGCGCAGCGTATTACCCAGAACTTTGGGACAAAGAAGAAATTGTCAAAGATGTAGAGAGGTTAAAAAGTCTTGGTCTTAACTGTGTTCGCGTAGGCGAATTTGCTTGGAGCAATATGGAAAAGACCGAAGGTGTGTACGATTTTAGCCTATTCAAATATATGCTTGACACAATGTACGAAAACGGAATTTATACTGTTTTATGTACTCCAAGTTGTACTCCTCCTCGTTGGGTTTTTAAAAAGCACCCTGATGCTTTAAGAGTTAAGTTTGAGGAAATCAAAAAAACAAGAACCCCTATGTATTCCCGCGCCCATCTTTGCAAATCACATAAAGATATAAGAGAATTAAACCGCAAAATTGCTGGTGAAATGGCAAAAGAACTCGGTTCTCACCCTGGTGTTATCGGTTGGCAAATTGATAACGAACTTTACCCGTATGATTACAGTTGTTTTTGCGACAGATGCATTGAAGGTTTCAGAGTATGGCTCAAAGACAAGTACAAGACCATTGAAAATTTGAACAAAGAATGGGGAATGTATCGTTGGTCGCTTGATTATACGGATTTTAGCGAGATTGAGCCACCTGCTTATAAGGCTTGGGAAAACCCGTCAAGACAAGTTGAATGGTTGAGATATCAAAACAGTTTAATCAACACATTCGCTTGGGAACAGGCTGACGAAATTAGAAAATATTCGAAAGCGCCTATCGGCACTGATATGATGAACCCGGGCAACATGCTCAGTTATTCAATAATGAATAAAAACCTTGATGTTGTTCAACACAACCACTACGAAGAAGAAAACAAACTTTACAGAACTTTGTTCTTCTACGATATGTGCCGTACCATTAAGGACAGACCTTTCTGGGTTACCGAAACTCAACCAGGTTGGAATGGTAGTACTGGCGCTTATAATGGTTATCGTCGCAACGGACACAACTATATAAACTCTATCGCTCCTATTGTTAAGGGTGCTGAAATGAACCTTTACTGGCACTTCCGTTCTCACCCGACAGGTCACGAACTCGGACATGGTGCTGTTTTCACAAGTGCTGGCAGATGTAGTCCAGTTGCTCCATCTATAAAACAATTAACTTCTGATATGGAAAAATGCCAATCTTTCCTTGAAAACTCAAAGGTTAAGTCGAAAATTGCGCTTAATTATTCAAGCACATCAACAAAGAATTTCACATTTGCGCCTATGGTTGAGTGCCTTGATAATGACCGTTCAAAGAATGTAATTACAGACACATTCCACGACGCATTCCGTCATTACAATGTAGATGTAATCGAAACCGACAAAGAACTTGACGAATATGAAGTTCTCCTCTCTCCACTTGTTACAACCATTGATGAAAATGGATTCAAAGACAGAGTTATCAAGTGGGTGGAAAATGGTGGAACTTGGATTGTTGGCCCTCTTTCGGACATCATGACAGAATATGCAAGAAAGTTCACTCATGCGCCATATTCCTTCCTTGAAGAATTTTGTGGTGTTCGCACAGTATATCAAATTCCTGTTGAACAAGACGATTTCAAAGCAAAATGGACACAGGGTGGCGAATTTAGCGTTTCACTCGGTTGTGATGCATATGAACTTGACGGGGCTGAAAGTCTTGCAACTTATACAGGATTTGACCTTGAAGGCTTGTGCGCTATTGCAAAAAAGAAGGTTGGCAAAGGTACAGTTATTTTGCTTGGAACTGCTCCTGATAAAGATGCGCTTCTCAAACTCGTTGATAGAAAGCCTATTCTTGAAGCGTCAAGAAACATTTCTCTCACCTCTCGTGAGGGTAAAGAAAACGGAATTATTGCTCTTGAAATTGAGGGCAAAGATGGCTATGTTATTCTTGACAAAGAATACTATGATATTCTTGGAGAAAAGACGGTTTCCGGAACTGTTGAACTAAAACCATATACAGCGTTGTTCCTTAAAACTATATAATAGAAAATGGAGTTGCTTAGCAACTCCATTTTATTTTCTTCTATCTAATCTTTCGGGCGCTTGAATTAAGTCAGCTAAATAATCAACAGACACATTATAATATTTAGCTAACGCAACGAGATGATGAACAGGGATTTCCCTCTTCCCTCTCCACTCTCTCATAACGACTATATTGTGTTTGTGACATATTTAGTAAATCGGCTATATCGGTTTGCGTTTTATCGTTGTCTTCACGCAAATCTCTAAGTCTTTGATAAACATACATAAAACGCTCCCTTTTTTCTTATTATTTGAAAAGATTATATCATAATACCAAATGATACTCAAAGGTAAATCAAGCGCTTAGGGCAAGCAAGACAAGGCGCACCACAGAGGACAGACGATGACTATCTTGCGATAGTCGAGGTTGTCATCGAGGAGCAACAATACGGGGGCCTCAAACCGAATTTTTGAGATTTGGGGTTCCAAGCGAAGTATTTCGATGCTTAATGAGGCTCAAATTTAGCCGTGATAGAGTTTTTTAGTCTGATACACAGGCTCGCAAGTGAGGTTGATTCCAAGTTTTCTGAATGTTGCAACATCAACTGGCGATAGGATTACTGTTGAGTGAAGTTCCGCATTTTTAAGTTGCGCCAAGGCTTCCATTGCTCTTTTTGCCTCGTCACTTGTTGCGGCGGTGATTGCAAGAGCGATAAGCACTTCGTCGGTATGAAGTCTTGGATTATGGTTGCCAAGATTTTCAAGTTTGAGTTTTTGAACAGGCTCTAATACCTCGGGAGATATTATATCGGTTTTATCATCTATGCCCGCTATTGTTTTGATAGCGTTTACCAAAACTGCACTTGATGCGCCAAGAAGTGGTGAGGTTTTTCCTGTAACTATTCTACCATCACAAAGTTCGATAGATGCAGATGGTCCATCTGTCGCTTGCGCTTTTTCAAGGGCTGATTTTATACAAGGTCTAACTTCATTTATATCAATTCCACCATGTTTCATAATGAGTTTGATTTTATTAATTTCTGTTTCGCAATTACTGCCCTTTCTTTGATTACACAAAGCGTTATAGTATCTTCTTACGATTTCTTTTTTCGATGCAAGCCTTACTGCCTCATCATCAAATATGCAGTTTCCTGCCATATTTACGCCCATATCTGTTGGAGATTTATATGGACATTCACCCAAAATTCCTTCATACATTGATTGAAGAACAGGGAAAATCTCAACATCTCTGTTATAGTTTACGGCTGTTTCTCCATAGGCTTTAAGGTGATATGGGTCTATCATATTTACATCACTAAGGTCAGCGGTTGCTGCCTCGTATGCCTCGTTTACAGGGTGGTCAAGAGGAATATTCCAAATTGGGAAGGTTTCAAATTTTGCATAGCCCGACTTTATACCCTTCTTTGACTCGTGGTAGATTTGTGAAAGACAGGTTGCCATTTTTCCGCTTCCAGGCCCTGGGGCTGTTACAACTACAAGTGAGCGAGTTGTTTCTATGTATTCATTCTTTCCGTAGCCTTCATCACTTACCACATAGTCAATATCGTATGGGTAGTTGTCGATTTGATAGTGTTTATATACTTTTATTCCGAGTCCTTCAAGTTTTGCCTTAAACGCCTCTACAACTCCCGATTTTTGATATCTTGTGAGAACTACGCTTCCAACATACAAGCCAAAACCACGGAATGCATCAATAAGGCGCAAAACATCGAGGTCGTAAGTGATACCGAGGTCCCCTCTTACTTTGTTTTTCTCTATGTCGGTTGCATTGATTGCAATTATAACTTCCGCTTGGTCTTTAAGTTCAGCAAGCATTCTTATTTTACTATCAGGTTCAAAACCTGGCAATACCCTTGATGCGTGATGGTCGTCAAAAAGTTTGCCACCAAATTCAAGATAGAGTTTGCCTCCGAATTGAGCAATTCTCTCCTTGATTTTTGCTGACTGCAATTTTAGATATTTTTCATTATCAAAGCCTATTTTATACATTATAAAGTCCCCATATACACCCATTTAGTGTTATTTATTAATTATACAGTGAATTGGCAAGCCGTCCTTGTATTTTGGATAATGCTCGCCTTGAATAAGTGGCAAAAGATATTCTATGCACTCGTTTGTTACACCATTTCCTTCTTTGTTTATAAAACTTTGAGGAACGGTTTTTATTTTATTGGCAACATCGCAAGCATTTGCACTGGCAATCGTTACAGAATACTTGCCTTTTTTACGTTTTAGCACAGGAAGTTTTCCACTACCGCCATTTAAAGCAAGTTTTACTGCACATTTTCCAAGACGAACGCTCTCTGAAATATCGGTTTTTGAGGCGATATGCGCGCCCGCTCTTTGTGGCAAATTGAGTTCAACTGCCCTTACTTTACAACCTATTTCCCTTTTCAAAAGGTGAGTGAGCATTCTTGCCGTACCTGAAAGATATTTATGACCATAAGCATCGGTTGTATGATGCTCGTCCTCGCTTACATATTCGCCACTTGCGTACTTTAATCCTTCGCTCACGCAAACGACAACCGCGGGATGATTTTTAAGTGCATTTTTGACATCGGCAACAAACTGTTCTGCGCTAAACACGCGCTCAGGCAAATAAATAAGGTCGACTCCTTTTCCATTAACCATTCCACATAGCGCACTCGATGCCGTAAGCCAGCCTGCGTCACGTCCCATTATTTCAACTATGGTAACTGCGTCAAGAGTATAAACCGAAACATCTCTTATAATTTCCTCGACTACTGTTGAGATAAACTTTGCACAACTTCCAAAACCTGGTGTGTGGTCGGTTTCACAAAGGTCGTTATCAATAGTTTTTGGAACGCCTATGATACGCACTTCATAATCGACATTTTTTGAATATCTTGAAAGTTTATCAACAGTGTCCATTGAATCGTTTCCACCGATATAGAAAAAGTAGCGAATATTATGCTTTTTGAAGATTTCAAAAATCTTCTCGAAAATTTGAGTGTCTTTTTCTGGTTCGGGAAGTTTTTTTCTACAAGAACCAAGTGCCGACGCAGGTGTACTTTCCAAGGTTTTAAGGTGTGATGTGTCCTCAAAAAAAGAAAAAAGGTCGACAAATTCTTCTTTTAAAAAGCCTTCAATGCCGTTTTTCATTCCATAAAGAGTATTTATTGTTTTTCTGTTTTCAAGGCATGCCCTTATCACTCCTGAAAGTGTTGCGTTTATCGCAGAGGTTGGTCCTCCCGATTGCCCTACTATTGCGTTTCCAAAAAGCATGTCGTATCTCCTGTTTTTTTAATACATATTTAGTATATCACACTATGTGTGAAAAGTCAAAGTTTTTTCTAACATTTTTATACCTTTTTTTAGCATTTTAAAAATAGGTGTTTTTTATGGATTTTTGAAGACCTTTTAATGTTTTTGGGCAATTTGTACAAAAAAATATAAAAATTTTCATATTTTTGTTTATTTTTAGCCAAAAGTGTGTTAAAATATAGGTACAAAGGTATTCCTTTGAATTTTCTCACAGAGGTGATTTTATGAAAACTACATTCACAGCAAGACAGATGAAAGTTTACGATGTGGTAAAGGAAAACGCAGAAAAGAAACTTGCAAAATTTGACAAGTTCTTCCCTGATGGCGCTGAGATGGACATCACCTTTTCTTTGGCAAACAACCTCGAAGTTGTTGAAATCACTATTCGTTCCGAAGGAATGGTATTCCGTGCTGAGGAGGCGTCTGATACATTTGCTAATGCTATTGACCGCGCAACAGAAGCGCTTGAAAGACAAATAAGAAAAAACAAAACAAGACTTCAAAAACGAGTTCGTGACGAAGGATTTAAAATTGCAGAAGAGGACCTTCCTGATGTTGAGGAAGAAATTATGATAAATGTAAGAACAAAAGCCTTTCCTTTCAAGCCCATGTCTGTTGAGGAAGCAATTTTGCAAATGGAAATGCTTGGACACAATTTCTTCGTTTTCAAAGATGCCCAAGACCTCGAAACTTGCGTTGTGTATCGCCGTAAACATGGTGGTTACGGACTTATCGTGCCTGAAAATTAAAACATAAATTAAAAAATCACCGAGATGCCTCGGTGATTTTATTTTTAGCCTATAACTTCGCCATCTGCATTGAAAAGCGGAAGTGGTTCGAGATAAATAAGGTCTTTTCTGTTTATTGCATCTCCCTCGGCAAGAATTGCCATTCTTCCAACGATTTCGCCACCCGCTTGATTCACAAGTTCTTCAAGTGCGTGAAGGGATTCGCCTGTTGAGATTACATCATCAACAATTAAAACTCTTTTGCCATTCATAAGTTTTGCATCTTGCCCGTCAAGGAAAAGTTTTTGTTCTTTTGCTGTGGTGATTGAATTAACGCTTACCGAAAGAATATCGGTCATATAAAGTTTTGGACCTTTTCTTGCAAGCATATATTTTTGGTTATTTTGAAGTCTTGCCATTTCGTGAACAAGAGGAATTCCCTTAGCCTCCGCTGTGATTAGATAATCATATTCTGGCGCTTTTGCAAGAAGTTCTTTTGCGCAAGCGGTTGTGAGTTCAGGGTCGCCAAAAATAACAAACCCTGCTATGTAAAGGTTATCATTTACTTTGCAAATAGGAAGCGCACGGTCAAGGCCTGCGATATTCATATTATAATATTTCATGTTTGTACCTCTTTTTTTAATTTTTTAGCAGGTAGAGACTCAGCCCCACCAGCCTAAACCATGTATTTACGGTTTATAGTGTGGGTGCCCTGCTACATAAATATTTTATCATTTTCGGAGCAATATGTCAATATAAAGAACCAAAAAGCAAGCCAAATTTTGGCTTGCTTTTCTATTATTTAACTTCAATTTTTGTTTTTCCGCCCATATATGGTTGAAGTGCCTTTGGAATATTAATACTTCCGTCAGCGTTCATGTTATTTTCAAGGAATGCAATAAGCATTCTTGGTGGCGCTACAACTGTGTTGTTAAGAGTATGTGCAAAGTATTTTCCGTCTTTTGCGTTTACTCTTATTTTAAGTCTGCGCGCTTGTGCGTCGCCAAGGTTTGAACAAGAGCCAACCTCGAAGTATTTCTTTTGTCTTGGTGACCATGCCTCAACGTCAATACTCTTAACTTTAAGGTCTGCAAGGTCGCCAGAGCAACATTCGAGAGTTCTTACAGGAATGTCGAGTGTGCGGAAAAGGTCTACTGTATTTTGCCAGAGTTTATCGAACCAAACAGGGCTTTCCTCGGGCTTACAAACAACAATCATCTCTTGCTTCTCAAATTGGTGAATTCTGTATACTCCGCGTTCTTCAATACCATGTGCGCCTTTTTCCTTACGGAAGCAAGGTGAGTATGATGTGAGAGTTTGTGGAAGGTTTTCTTCTGGGAGAATTGTGTCGATAAATTTACCTATCATAGAGTGTTCGCTTGTACCGATGAGGTAAAGGTCCTCGCCCTCGATTTTATACATCATCGCTTCCATTTCAGCAAAGGACATAACGCCAGTTACAACTTCGCTTCTAATCATAAATGGTGGAATACAGTAGGTAAATCCGCGGTCAATCATAAAATCTCTTGCATATGAGATGATTGAAGAATGAAGTCTTGCGATATCACCCATAAGGTAGTAAAAACCGTTTCCTGCTACTTTTCTTGCGCTATCAAGGTCAATTCCAGCAAGTTTTTCCATAATTTCAGTGTGGTATGGGATTTCAAAGTCAGGAACAACAGGCTCGCCATATCTTTGAACCTCAACATTTTCGCTATCGTCTTTACCGATTGGAACACTTGGGTCGATAATGTTAGGAATAACCATCATTATCTTCTTGATTTTTTCTGCGTATTCTTCTTCAAGTCCTTCAAGTTCTGCAAGGCGTTTTGCCGCGTTGCTAACTTGCGCTTTTACTTCGTTTGCCTCGTCTTTTTTGCCTTGTGCCATCAACGCTCCGATTTGCTTTGAAAGTTTGTTTCGCTCGCCACGAAGGGTATCCGCTTCTTGCTTGAACGCACGATATTCCTTGTCAAGTTCAATTACTTCATCAACAAGAGGGAGTTTTGAATCTTGGAATTTGTTTTTGATGTTTTGCTTAACAACATCTGGGTTTTCTCTTAAAAATTTTAAATCAATCATATTAACCTCCAAAATGGATAATTTTACAAAAAAATAAAACACCCCTACTGCTCGTAAAGGGTGCAAATGCACGGTACCACCTTATGTTTAACTCACAACCTATAACGCGGTCAACCGTTACGTTCTACGTACTGCTCGGGAATGGAACACCGACTACACGCTGACACCTTTCAGCCAAGGAGCATCAGTCTCTTGTTCGTGAGTTTTTACGGCTATTTTTCCGTCATCGCTTTTATGAAAAGATTTTAACATAAAAAAAGAGGCTTGTCAAGTAATAATTTAATTTTTCTTTGCATATGATTTAACAGGAAAAATAAATTCGAAGGAGAAAGCGAATGAATACAACAGAAAAATCAAAAAATGCGACACTCACCCTTGTATGTTGCGACACTACGGTAACTCATGATGTAAGCGAAGAATTTACTCTGCCCGATTATGTAAACGAAGTAAGACGCGTACTTACTACAAGAGCGCAGGTGTTGCCAGAGAGCAAGTACATAGCGGACACACAAGGTGGCACAACACTTGATTTTGGTGGAACGGTAACTTATTTTGTAATTTACACAGATGATGAAGGTAAACTTTGCTCAACCCCACTTTCAAGCAATTATGAATCTTCGACTATTTTAAAAAACAGGCCCTATGAACTATTTGTGGAGACAATTCCAGATAGTGTTACAACAAGGGTAAGTGCGCCTCGAAAACTCACAATTAAAACTCGTTTGAAAAGTAGAATTTTTGGTTATGAACAAAAAGAGATTTGCGAAAATATCTCGCCAAAATCGAATGTAGATGAACTTTACATTGAAAGGCTTGGTGTTGATTTCAAGAGTATTTCTGTCGGCTCTTCAAGTTTACAAGGAATAAAAATAAGTGAAAAATTCGACACAGGGGCGCTTAATTCTCTGCGTCCAATATTATGTGACGCTGTGGCTGTATTAAAAGATGTAAAATCATCAAATGGTTCTGTGAGTTGTCATGGAGAACTGACTGTAAAATGCCTTTGCGAAAACGAGTCGGAAATGATTACTCTTTCAAAAAGTGTTCCTATTTATGAGGAAGTTGCGCTTGATGGTGCAAGCACTAACGACAGCGCAAACGCAACTGTAAGGTGCGTAAGTTTATCTATATCAAGTGAAGAAAGCGACCAAGGGGCTCAGATTTTCTTTGATGCAGTTTGTGAAATTGATTGCGAAGTGATGAGAAACGCTGATGTGACTTTGACAAAAGATGCATATTCAACAAAGAGTCCTATGGAAACAAAATACAAGGAAATTGATGTATATTCACTTGTTAAGGCATCAAACACTTCCTTTTCAATAAATGAAAATGTAAAGAGAAAAAGTAAAGATGCGCTTGAAGTGGTTGATGTTTGCCTCGACACTGTGTTTGAAAAATGCGATATAAAAGGGGAACGCGCTTGTTTTATCGGGCGTTTGTGTGCAACTGTTATTGGTAAAACGCTAAGCGAAACAGAGGAATATGTATGCGAAAATTACGATATCGCCATAAAATATGAAACTGACCTTGGAAAAGTTTGTGATGATATAATAAGCCGTGCCTCTTTTGGTGCATTGCTTACAAGTGCAAAATACAGTGATGACAAATTTATGATAAGCGCAGAAATTTACCCTTGTATCACAGCGATTGAAAAATCAAGTGTTTCCATACTTGACTCTGCAACGCTAAAAAAAGACACAGAATACAAAACCGACGCATCATGTGTTCGCGTTTTCTTTCCAAAAGATGGCGATGTGCTTTGGGAGATAGCAAAAAAATACCACACAACAAAGGAAAAAATCATTGAGCAAAATTCTCTTGACGGAGAAAACATTGATGGAGTAAAAAGCATAATTGTATAATTAGTTCGACCAAATCAAGTTTTCTTTGCAAAATGTTTAAAAGGAAATAGCGTGTTTTCATTAAGAAAAGCACGCTATTTTTTTGATTTTCAGTCTTTAAAACCATTCAAGGCTTTCTTTACATAGATACCTGTGTACGAAGTTGGGTGTTTTGCCACCTCTTCTGGCGTTCCTGTTGCAACGACAGTTCCACCACCATCTCCGCCCTCAGGTCCAAGGTCTATGATATAGTCAGCGGTTTTTATAACATCAAGGTTATGTTCAATAACCATTACGCTATTTCCTGCATCAACGAGTCTTTGAAGTACGCCTATGAGTTTTTTAACATCGTCTGTATGAAGTCCCGTGGTCGGCTCGTCAAGAATATAAATTGTTTTTCCTGTTGAGCGCTTTGAAAGTTCGGTTGCAAGTTTAACTCTTTGCGCCTCGCCTCCCGACAAGGTGGTTGAGGATTGACCGATTTTCACATAGCCGAGTCCAACATCACAAATTGTTTGAAGTTTTCTCGAAATTGATGGAATATCGGCGAAGAAAATTGCGCCTTCCTCGGCTGTCATATCAAGCACATCTGCGATATTTTTGCCTTTGAATTTGACTTCAAGTGTATCGCGATTATATCTCATTCCCTTACAAACATCGCACTTTACATACACATCAGGCAAAAAGTGCATTTCTATCTTTTTAACTCCGTCGCCCTCACAACTTTCGCATCTACCACCTTTAACATTGAAAGAAAATCTTCCAGGACCGTATGAACGCATTTTTGCATCGGGTGTTTTTGCAAACAAATCTCTTATTTCATTAAAAAGACCTGTATATGTGGCTGGGTTTGACCTTGGAGTGCGTCCTATTGGAGACTGGTCTATTGCGATTACTTTATCAAGATGCTCATAGCCCTCAACTCCATCGCACTTACCTGGGTAAGTTATCGCTCTGTTGAGTTTTTTAGCAAGGGTTTGAAGAAGGATTTTATTTACAAGTGAACTTTTGCCCGAACCCGAAACGCCTGTTACTGCCACGAAGCAACCAAGAGGAATATCAACATCTATATTTTTGAGATTGTTCTCTCTTGCGCCCTTGATTTTGAGGAAATTGCCATTGCCTTTTCTGCGTTTTTCGGGCACAGGTATGCGCTTTCTGCCAGAAAGGTATGCGCCTGTTATGGATTTTTTGTCCTTCATAATTTCCTCGGGAGTTCCTTGGGCTACAACTTGTCCACCATGCACGCCTGCCCCTGGTCCTATATCAACGATATAGTCAGAAGAAAGCATAGTTTCTTCGTCGTGTTCAACGACGATTACACTATTTCCAACATCACGAAGGTCTTTAAGGGTTTTTATTAATTTTGTGTTATCTCTTTGATGAAGTCCTATACTTGGCTCGTCAAGAATATAAAGCACGCCAACCAAAGACGAGCCTATCTGTGTCGCTAATCTTATTCTTTGAGCCTCGCCACCTGACAAGGTAGAAGCCTTTCTTGCAAGTGTGAGGTATTCAAGTCCCACACTATTCATAAAGCCAAGACGAGCGCGAATTTCTTTGAGAATTTCTTTTGCGATTTCTTTTTCGCTCTCGCTAAATGTTAGTGAGTTTATAAATTCGAGTTCATTCGTTACAGACATACGACAAAATTCGTCGATATTTTTTCCACCGACTGTGACAGAAAGTGAAAATTCATTAAGTCTTTGACCGTGGCATTTTGGGCAAGGGGTTTCCTCAATGAATTGGTCGTAGTACTCTTCACCCATCATTTTAATTCTGCCCTCTATAATGCCGATAATTCCCTCGAATTTTACAGTTTGGCGCTTGTGTTGTTTTGCAAAGTATCTGTCGATTGTATAATACTCGTCACCTGTTCCATACAAAAGTGCGTTTAATTGCTCTGGTGTATAATCCTTTACAGGGGTTGAAAGGTCAAAACCAAAACGCTCTCCTGCCGCTTTTACAAGGGGACCCATCCAACTTTCATCATCAATCGTCTTAAATCCATTTACTGCGATTGCACCTTGATTAAGGGACAATGATTTGTCAGGAATTATTTTTTCTGGGGAGATATTTCTCATCTCGCCTATTCCTGCACAATGTGGGCAAGCGCCGAAAGGATTATTGAACGAGAATGAGCGTGGCTCAATTTCGCCAAAACTAATTCCGTGTTCTTCGCACGCATAATTGGTAGAAAACTCCATTTCTTCGCCCTCTCCCTCGCGTGGAACAGTGACGATTGCCATTTTTCCATCAGCGATTTTGAGCGCTGTTTCAACAGAGTCGGCAAGACGAGGTCTTATTCCTTCTTTCATCACAAGACGGTCAACAACTATGTCAATATTATGTTTTTTAGTAAGTTCAAGTTCGATGTCTTCATTAAGGTCATAAAGTGTGCCATTTACTCTCACTCTTGCATAACCATTTTTACGAGCATCGGCAAGAACTTTTTCGTGTCTTCCTTTTTTGCCTCTTACAACGGGGGCAATAACCATAAATCTTTCGCCCTCTTTAAGAGTTAAGATTTTATCAATTATCTGGTCAACACTTTGCTGTCTTATCTCTTTTCCACACACAGGGCAATGCACTACTCCGAGGCGTGCATAAAGAAGTCTTAAATAGTCATAAATTTCAGTTACTGTTCCAACTGTCGAACGAGGATTTTTTGATGTCGTTTTTTGGTCGATTGAGATAGCAGGGGAAAGACCTTCTATGCTATCAACATCAGGCTTGTCAAGTTGACCGAGAAACATACGAGCATACGACGAAAGAGATTCTACAAATCTTCTGTGTCCTTCTGCGTATATCGTATCAAATGCAAGAGAACTCTTTCCCGAGCCTGAAAGTCCCGTCAAAACGACGAGTTTATCTCTCGGTATCGAAATGTCGATATTTTTAAGGTTGTGAACTCTTGCACCCTTTATATCAATGTTGTTAATCATTATTTTCTCCCTGAATTTGTAATTCTGAGTTCTTTTATTCTGTCGCGCAAGAAAGCCGCCTTTTCAAATTCAAGTTTGCGTGAGGCTTCCTTCATCTCAGCGGTAAGTTCTACTATGAGTTTTTCTTTGTCTTTTGCCGAGAGTTTCTTATCTTTCTTTACTTGTTCTGCGCGTTTACCAAGGTCGATAACATCGTGTACTTCCTTGATAATTGTTTTCGGTGTTATTCCGTGTTTTTCATTATACTCACTTTGAACCTTGCGACGGCGATTTGTTTCGGCAATCGCATTTTTCATTGAGTTGGTTATTGTATCTGCATACATTATAACCTTACCATTTGCATTCCTTGCTGCACGGCCTATTGTTTGTATAAGTGAAGTTTCTGAACGGAAAAGTCCCTCTTTATCTGCGTCAAGAATTGCGACGAGTGAAACCTCTGGAATATCAAGTCCCTCTCTTAAAAGGTTAATTCCAACAAGTGCGTCAAATTCGCCAAGACGGAGCGCACGAATGATTTCCATTCTCTCCATAGTGTCTACATTGTGGTGAATATATTTGGCTTTAAGGTTATTTGCGTTTAAGTACTCAGTCAAATCCTCTGCCATCTTTGTAGTTAAGGTGGTAACGAGTACACGCTCGCCT
>JAZSDJ010000141.1:0-6984 GCA_045531105.1 Eubacteriales bacterium
AGGTTATCTTGATGTCGGTTGTCATGGCTACGACCATTTAAACCCTTGGGATATTGATGAAAGTAAATATGAACACGAAATAAAAGACGCAATAGATTTTTTAAGGGAAAAATTTCCATCTCAAAGGGTTTTGACTTTTGCAACTCCATATGCTCATATCACAGATTCTTACGAAGAATACCTTAAACAATTTGTGATTTCTAATCGACTTGAAGCCGAAGGCTCAACTGTAAAAGTAGGACAAGATAATAATCTTTATAGGGTAAAATCTATTTCCGTTTTCAGCACCAGTAATGCCTCTTCTTTTAATCAAGGTATAGCAAGCGCCCTTAAACAAAGTGGCACTTGGACAGTTGAACTTCTTCACTGCGTTAAAGATGGCGCAAGTGGACGCGACGCTACAAAACAATTTTTTAGCGATCACTGCCAGTATCTTTATAACAATCACAGAAACACAACATGGATTGCTTCTTTTGAAGATGTGTCAATCTATTTAAGACAGTTGGACAGCGCAAAGGTAAGTTATGTTGCATCAGATAGAGAATCAATGACAATAAGCGTAACTCACGACCTCGATAAAAGTATTTACAATATTCCTATGACCGTAAAACTTCAAGTGCCATCTTCCATAGACAGTGCATACGCAGTTGTTGATGGAAAGGAATATACTCTTAAAGTCTCAAAAGGTAGTGGCGTAAATTCTGTATTAGTTACAGATATTCCAGTAACAGGAGAATCCGTAAAAGTTTATCTTGGCGGGAACGGAGATTACGCAAATGGTTGTGACCATTACTATAAGGAAAGCGAAAAAGTTGCTGCAAACTGTAAGACTCATGGTTATACAATCAATGAATGTATCACTTGCCGTATAACTTATAAGTCTAATTTCAAATCAATTTTGCCACACGATTTCTCGGGTGATAGAGTTGTTGAAGAAGACGCAACCGCAGAACAAAATGGTTCGGAATATATCAAATGTAAGAATTGTGACAATAAAAAGATAATAGAAACAAAATATACAAATATTGCAAACGAGGGCAACACAACGACCTCCGACCCGATAAACGAATGGACTTATGTCAAGAGTATGTTTGATTCTGATGTCGATACGAATTGGACAAATGGTTCAACATTACTTGAAATTACTCATTCCTTTGATGAGGCAAGAGTGGACTATATAGAAATCACTTTTGAAAGATTATGTGCACAAGACATGACAGTGTCAGTTTATGACGGAACCGAATGGACAGTTGTTGGTGAATGGTCCTCAAACACCGAGGAATCTTCTGACTCCGTACTTACAAAGACTTATGATGTAAGTTCCACAGCAACAAAAGTTAAATTTGTATTTAATACATCAATAGGTTCTACTAGAATATGCGAAATCGGTGTTTATGGAATAATAGATGTAAAATAAAAATCGAGGCGTACAGCCTCGATTTTTCTATTTTTCTTCTTTGCGTTTAAATTTACTCATAAAAGCCGAAAAGTCGCGTTTAAACGCCTTTAAATCGATTAAAGCACAAGCCCCAAAGGCAACAAGAGTAATTCCGAGATACATAGGAATAGCATACCATAAAATAGGTACATAAAATCCCGATGAATTTCCGCCCATCAAAAAAGATGGAGAGAAGAACGCAATAATATTAATAAGCCAATCAAACTTGCCAATAGGAGGCAAAACCGACCAACAAGGATTTATCAAACAAAGACTTTCGTAAATATCATTAGGATTAGTTCCTGCATAGCCATTAATAGCAACAAAAAATACATCATTTAACAAGATAATAGCAAGCATAGCAAGGAATAAAAGCCCAATTTTCCAAAAGTGCTTCCATCTCAACTTGTGCATTCCAAGAAGAACAGGTAATAAAGAAGTCACAAACAAAAGCGAATGACAGAGGTAAAACCTATACGCTTCCCATTGAAATGCGCTTTGTCCAATGAACCAAAAAGGAACAATCATAGCAATCATTCCAGCAATAGAACCGATATAAGTCATATAATTCTTCAAAAGTTCATTTCCAAAGAGCAATACAAAAGGAGTGGTAAGAATTAAAAATGCACAAACATTATAAGCGCTTGATAAGTGTGGTGAAAACTCTCCCCAATAGTGAGGGTAAATAAATGGTTTTAAAATGTGTTGAGCAAGGTTTACGAAAGCCAAAGAAAGCAGGACAATACGCTTTGTCTTGTCAGATTTGCGCCTTAAAAGAAAGAAAAGCCCGACACATATACCAATAGCAATAAAAATGTACGCAAAGTACATAAAAGACCCGTAATTAATTAGCATATCAATTACCCCATGGTTTGCAAGGATCAAAACCAGACACCTGAACAACATCAAAATATTGAGAGTTTGCAATGTTTTGAGGTGTAACAATAGTGCCACCATTTGAATCTATATCATAACCAAATTTATAAAAAGCATACCAAAAGATATGAGCGCATTGAGAATATTTTATTTCATCATTATATTTTCGCGAAAGAACGCCAATCGTAGCATCGTATTTAATACCGAGCAAATTGTTTGTGGTGTATTTGACAACAGCGTCGACTACTTTTTTGTCAATATTAGGACGCAAAACCATAAAGTTTCCACGACTTCTTATTGAATTTAAAGAAGCGTAAGAAGAAGTATCTCCATAGCCATTCACTTCAACAACAATCCCTTTTTCCGCATCAACAACCATAGCGCAATGACCCATAGTCCACCAAGAAAACTCAGTTGAAGAAGAAACTATAATATCACCATTTTGTAAAGGTGCAATAGGGTAAATTCCCTCGATTTCATAGTAATGCGAGAAAATAGCAAAATTATCATCATCAATTTCATAATCTCTGAAAAAGCAAGTTTGCATTTTTAAAATTTGCTCTTTGCCATCTTCTGAAAGAAGCATTTGGTCAATCGCAAGATTAGAAAGCCCTGTTTGATAATATAAAATCTCATAATCTTCGTTTGAAAGTTCTCCTTTTTCTAAAAGAGAAGAAATATCTTTCATTTCATAATCAGGAGACCATCTTTCAAAACCAAGTGCAACCTTTTCGCCAATAAGAAAGAAAGGGTAAACAAGAGATAAAATGACAATTAACGATATGATAGAAATAATGATTACACGTTTTTTAGTTTTACCCATATTACCCTCCTTTTGAATTTTTGAAAATATATATTATTTTAACATTATTTTAACATTAAGTCAACAAAAATCGTTTAAAATGGTGTTGAAAAGCCGTTCGCTTTATGCTAATATATAAAGAGCGAATAATATCGAGAGGTAATCTTATGATAATTCCTGAAAAACAATTTTATATATTTGGAATGGGACATCGTAATAAGTATGTCTACAAGAATGGCGAACTTACAGAAATAAAGACAGGAAAAGTCGTATTTTCTTGGAATGTAAAAAATGAAAAGTTTCTGTTTGATAGATATATGGTGATTGTTTGGACAAAAGATGAAAAGATTTTCTTAATCGAAGAAAATGAAAATGGTCTTTATGTCAGCGAAACCACAACTGGTGAGCGAGAGGGAACAATTTGCCTGACAGAGGGGAAAATAAATCTTCCTGATTTTGAAGAATATAAATATTCAGCACAACTTCGCATTTTGCATCAAGAAATTCTTACAAGTTTTGTTGACAAAATAAAGCCTGTGCCAAACATTTATGTTTACGATAAACCTTGGTATCGTGACGGTGCAATGATGGCACTTGTTCTTGAAAAAACAGGGAATGTAGACCTTTTAAAGCCTTGGGCACTTTCAATAACCGACCTTTATGACAGAAACAATAAAGGCAACGAAGAACCAGACAACCTTGGACAACTCGCTTTTGTTTTGTCATTCTTTGTTGAAAAGTCCTATCCACTTGTTCAAAAGTTGATTGCCGAAGCAAAGAACAGAATGGAAAACGGAATGTTAACAGGTATTACCGACTATAATCATCATGAAGAATATTCAACTCTTTGGCTTAAATATGGCCTTGATAGACTTGGCGTTGATACATCGTTTATCAAAATTTCAAAGAAATTTGATAACTATGCAAGAATGTTCTGGATGGACAAAAGCGAAGTGGAAAGAGAAACTAAATACGAGAATAACTACGACGAGTGGTATCCATATCTTTGGTGGGCTGTCAAGCATTTTGAAAACGAGCCTATCGACGAAAAACATCTCGAAATCAAATACCCAATGAGTTGGGAGATTTGCGCCTCGGAGGCAAATTACGAAAAAATCACCCCACTAAGCGAGGAATATGCAAAGCATAAATGTGGAGCGCCTCACTCATGGCACGCAAGCGAAATGTTTATGTATCTCATAGAGATGAAAAAATAGGAGAAAATTATGCCAGGCTACGCTGATTATAAAAAATTATATGCGGAAGAATATAGAACTCTTTTTGAGGAAGGCTATGATGTTGAAAAATACATAGTTGACGACGAAAATAGCGAAAATTTCTGCCCAAATCCAAAAAATCAAGATAAATACCCTGAAACTGACGATTTTTGGAAAAGACCATACGAAAATCTTGTTAAAATTTTAGGCACAGAATTAAGAAAAAATTACTCATATGTTGAGCCTAATGATTTTGACGAAATTATGAAACAAGCAGGCAAAATGCCACAACTTGAACCACTTTCAGATGAAGAATATAAAAACAGAATTTATGGTGCATTCTATGGTAGATGCTCAGCAGTAATCCTTGGAAAACCTCTTGAAATGGGACTTTCTAAAAAATTCATAAAAGAATACCTTGAAAGTGTTGACGCATACCCTTTGAACGATTATGTTCCGGAAAAGTCAGAAAAACTCGACTTTACATTAAGAGGTGACTGTATACATAGTGCAAAAGGACATGTTGAATACGCACAATCTGACGACGATATTCACTACACTCTGTTAGGACTTTCCCTTGTTGAGAATTGTGGACTTGACTTTAAAAAGTTCGATATAGGAAATCACTGGCTTGATAATTTCTCATACCATTGGTGTTGGTGCGCTTCAAGAGTAGCATATTACCATATGGTAGGTGGAACTCTTGACCTTGATAAAATCCCTTATACAATCAATCCTTGGAGAGAATGTATAGACGGACAAATAAGAACCGATATATGGGGCTATATTTTTCCAACACAAATTGAAAAAGCGTGCAAATATGCCCATAAAGACACATCATTTAGCCTTACTAAAAACGGAATTTATGGTGGTATGTTCGTTGCAGGCGCACTTGCGGGCGCGCTTTCTAAAAATCCAACAGTTGATAAGATAATCGACTCCGGTCTTGCATCAATTCCACAAAAATCAAGACTTTACGAGGCAGTTTCGCTTGTTAGAGAATGGTATAAAGAAACCAAGAGTTGGGACGAAACAGCCGATAGAATAATCGAAAAATACGGCTATTTACCAAACGAGGCTACAATTAATAATATGGCAATGGTTGCCCTTGGCATTATTGCAGGCGAACTTGATTATACAAAGAGCATAACAATCGCTACAATGTGTGGTATGGACACGGATTGTAACGCAGGTACGGTAGGAAGCATCATCGGCGCAGCGGTTGGAATTGATAATATCGAAAAAAGATGGTATGAGCCACTTAATGATACAATCAAAACTGCACTTGCAAACTTTGGACAATGCAAAATCAGTGATATTTGTGAAAGAATAATAAAGCAAAAGAAAAGATTTGAAGAAAAATAAACGGGAGAAAAGATGGCACAAAAACGCTTTAAAAAAGCAGTATTTAAGGAGATATTCTTTATCATAACTCATTTGCCAAAGGCAAGAAGAATGATAAAAAGAACCGATAAATATACAAGCGAAGATAGAGCAAAATTCGCGCGAGAAATTATGACTCGTATGCGTAAAGCAGCAAAAACTCATAGCCTTATTTATGGTATGGAGAATTTGCCAACCGAGGGTGGATTTATAATGTATTCAAACCACCAAGGGAAATACGACGCAATTGGAATAATAGAGTCGTACGATAAACCTTGTCGCGCACTTTGGAAAAGAGAGACAGCCGATTATATTGTGGCAAGAGAGTGTTGTGGTCTTATCGAGGCAAAAACAATAGATGTCGAAAAAGAACTTTTGGCAACTCTTCGTACTCTTAACGAAATTGCAAATGAAGTAAAGGAAGAGGGCAGAGTTTACCTCATTTTCCCAGAGGGTGGCTATGCCGATAATAAAAACAATCTTCAAGAGTTTCAAACAGGTTGTTTTCGTTGCTCGCTTAAATCAAAATCACCAATCGTTCCGATTTGTATATACGACTCTTGGAAAGCAATGGACCAAGAAAGTTCAAAAGGTTGGGTAACAACCCAAGTCCATTACCTTGACCCGATACAATATGAGGATTATAAACATCTCAACGAAAAAGAACTTGCCGAACTTGTAAAATCTAAAATCCAAGCGCGCCTTGACCAAATCAAAAACGGCGACGACTTCGGTGTCCCCTCAAAAATCCTCTGATTTTAAAAAATAAATCCTAAAACAATAGAATTTTTAAATTTAAATATTCTAAAATTAAAAATCGTCCGCGTTTTTCTTTTGATAGCGTACTTTATACAATCAAAAAAGCACTTCAATTTGAAGTGCTTTTTGTTTGTTTATTCGCCTTTATATCCCCATACAACAGGACAATTCGAAACGTTCCAATCCGAGCTCCACCCCCATGGCTTGCTTGTTGCCTCGCAGTAAATTGTAAGCGAGGTGCAATCCGCGAACGCATAGTTTCCTATCGTGGTTACACTATTTCCGATTGTTACGCTTGTAAGCGAGGTGCAACCAGAGAACGCACGCTCTCCAATCTCAGTTACGCTGTTTGGAATTGTTATGCTTGTAAGCGAGGTGCAATTAGAGAACGCATAGTTTCCTATCGTCTTTACGCTATTTCCAATAGTTACGCTTGTAAGCGAGTCGCAATCATAGAACGCATAGTCTCCTATTGAGGTTACGCTATCAGGGATTATAATGCTTGTAAG
>JAZSDJ010000147.1:0-9047 GCA_045531105.1 Eubacteriales bacterium
GGTTTCGCTTCAACCTTTACCTCTGGTTTTGGCTCTGGCTTTGGTTCTGATTTAACTTCCTTTTTAATCTCAGGCTTTTCTTCTTTTTTGGTTTCAGCCTTTACTTCTTTCTTAGGTTCTGCCTTAGTCGCTTCTTTTTTAGTCTCAGCCTTTGGCTCTTCCTTTTTAACTACCTTTTTAACTTTTCCTGCGGGAACATCTGTTTTCTTTTCGAGATAGTCATTCATCTTAATCTCTGTCATAAGAGTAAGACGGTTTGCAATAGCATTCGCGATTGGCATTTCTATTGTATCGCCAACGCTTGCCTTACCGAGAACTCCCGAAGTTTCGATAAGTTCGACAACGTCTTTTACTTCTAATCCGAAATTCTTTGCGAAATCTTTTACTTTAATTACAGTTGCCATCTATGCTTTACCTCATTTCCTCATTAGTTAATTTTATGAGTTGATTTGAAAAATTATCATCTGTTATGCCCAATGTGCAAACCGCACCGTCTTTTCCTATTGCCATTGAAATTTCGATTGCAGAAACGGACAATTTTACGAGTTTCGTGTTATAAAACTTGCATTTGTCTGTGACTTTCTTTTCTGTGTTTGCCGATGCGTCAGATGCCAAGAAAACGACCTTTATTTTTCCCTTTGGGAGTGAATCTGTCACCAAAGGTGTGCCGATTACAAGCGCCCCTGCTTTGCGACATAGTCCGAGCATTGATAAAAATTTTCTCACTTGTTTATTTCCTCACTAAGTGTGGACAAAAGTTCGTCCGTGATTTCAACTTCAAGGTTGTTTTGCAACCTTTTTGCTTTAACCGCTTTTTTCAAGCAAGTTTCTTTTTTACAGATATATGCGCCTCTGCCTGATTTTTTGCCGGTTGTGTCCACACAAACCTCGCCCTCGGGAGTGCGTACAACTCGAATGAGTTCCTTTTTAGGAAAACTCTCCATACAGCCAAGGCATTTGCGCTGTGGGATTTTCTTTTCCATAATTATTCGCTCTTAATATCAATCTTACAGCCTGTAAGTCTTGCTGCAAGACGAGCATTTTGTCCTTGCTTACCGATTGCAAGTGAGAGTTGGTCGGGCGCTACAACTACTCTTGCGCTACGCTCGTTTTCAATATCAACTCTTTTAACTGTTGCTGGAAGAAGTGCGGATTTGATATATTCTGTTGGGTCATCGTTGTAAGGAATTACATCAATTTTCTCGCCTTTGAGTTCTTCAACAACTGCGTTAATTCTTGCTCCACGATTACCGATACAAGCGCCTACTGCATCAACACTTTCGTCTCTTGAATAAACGGCAATTTTTGTTCTTGAACCTGCCTCACGGCAAATGTTTCTGATAATAACTGTTCCGTCTTGAATTTCTGGAACTTCCGCTTCAAAAAGTCGTTTTACAAGGTCAGGGTGAATTCTTGTAAGAGATACAAGAGGTCCTCTGTCGCCCGCTGCATTTACTTGGAATGCGTAAACTTTTATTCTATCATCAACGCGAAGAACTTCGCCAGGAATTTGCTCGCTCTTTGGAAGAACCGCTTGTGAAATGCCTGTATCAACAACTACATTTCCTGTGCTGTCCTCAACCTTTGTTACAATAGCGCTCATAATCTCGCCCTTGCGTTCTTCATATTCCTTCGCTTGTCTTGACTTTTCAGCCTCGCGAATTGCTTGAACGATTACTTGCTTTGCATTTTGTGCGCTGAGACGACGGAAGTTCT
This sequence comes from Eubacteriales bacterium, assembly GCA_045531105.1. Lineage (GTDB taxonomy): Bacteria > Bacillota > Clostridia > Oscillospirales > CAG-272 > RGIG2000. The sequence continues at coordinate 1,717 of JAZSDJ010000147.1, forward strand.
TTGTGTGAAGTTCGTATTCGTAATCTGCGCCTATGCTACGCTTTCTTGAACGAGTTTTGTGCTTAATTCCGTTCGCTTTTCTTTCCGCTTCAAGTTTTTCGATTTGTTCTTTTGTAATTTCGGTATTTGGGTCTTCAACCTCTGCTACAATTTTGTATTTACGGTAAACCTTCATATCTTTCTTTTCAGGGTCCATAACTACTGTAATATCAGCAACACCATACTCTTTTTTACAAGCCGCTGCAAGTGCCGCTTCTATTTTTTCAATCATATATTCCTTAGGAATATGTCTTTCTCTTTCGAGAATGTCAAGTGCTTCAAAAAATTCGCTGTTCATTTTATTATCTCCTTTTAAAATTCAAAATAAATATTCATTTTTGCAATCGCTTTTCTTGGGATTGCTACTTGGTTATCGTTTGTTATCTTAATTGTTTCTTCGTCGTACCCGTCAAGCGTTCCGACAATTACCTTTTGTCCGTCAAGCGGTGCATAAAGTTTTGCAATCACCGTTTCGCCAACACATTTTGAAAGGTGAAAATCGGTTTTAATCACCCTCTCGATACCAGGCGAGGACACATCAAGGTGATATTCGTCTTGAATGAGGTCGTACTCGTCAAGCACAGGGTCAATAGCGCGTGACATCTTTTCACAATCTTCAATGCCTATTCCGTTTTCACTGTCAATAGTTATTGTCAAGTGATAATCTGCGCCGATTTTTTCATATTCAACATCCCAGATAAAATAGCCGAGTTGTTCGGCAATCGGCGATGCGATAGAAGTAACCTCGGCGACAATGCCTTTTGTTTGCTTCATTCAATATCTCCTTTTGTATTTTTTGTAAAATAAAATCTGCGAAGTGAGGACTCCGCAGATAGTAAAAATACTATTATCGTGCTTATTATAGCACACACTTTTTAAAATTGCAATAGTATTTTTATTTTTTTAAAAAATATTATTATATAGTTTACAAAACGAAATATTTGTGCTACAATACTTGCAGAATAAATTCTACGGAGAAATTATCGCATTATGGACAGAAGAGAAAAAGCAGGTCTTGCTATTATTGCAATCATCAAGGCTTGTGCATATATTTTGATATATTTTGCCTCTCAAATTGTAATTGGGCTTGTGCTTGGCATTATCTTTGCATTTACCGACCCTGACGGGGCAACGGACCTTTTGTTGTCAAAATCAATGGAACTTACTATTCTTGCGAATATGATATCAGTAGTTCTTTGTATTTGGTTGACAAGAAAAATGTACGACGAGGGTGCTTATCAAGGTTTTAAACTCAATCTTGATATGGCTAACAAAGGCAAAGTTCTTGCCGTTTGCGTTGCGCTCGGTGTTTTCGGGCAATATGTTGTCACATATATAATAAACAGCCTCGAAAGCAAACTTCCCGTTTCTTGGGTTGACGCGCTTGAAGAAAACACAAAACTTATGCAACAAAGCAATTATGTCACTATGTTTATCGCCATCGCAATCGTCGCCCCACTTGCTGAGGAAATTATTTTCCGCGCTTGCGTTCAATCTGCGCTTCACAAGGGCATAACAAGATGGCCCGCTATTATTGCCTCGTCACTTGTGTTCGGTCTTATGCACGGAAATCCTATCGGTATAATCTACGCGACATTGCTCGGATTTTTTATGGGTTGGCTCTTTTCTCAGTTCGACTCTATATTCCCGTCAATGATTTTCCACCTCGCGTTCAACTTGACTTCCGTTTTGCTAACAAAACTTTCGACTGCATTTTTTGTAATCTCGTGCGTATGTTTCGCGCTATGTTTAGCCTATATAATTTATCTTGGAATTTACCACAAAAAGCACCCGTTGCCTGTTCAAGACGACACTGACCTTTCAGGCACAGATATCAACAACAAAGGAGATAATGATAACAATGAAACTTTATAATACACTTTCAAGAACAGTTGAGGAATTTGTTCCTCGTGAAGCAGGCAAGGTACAAATGTACACCTGTGGTCCTACCGTTTATCACTTCGCTCATATCGGAAATCTTCGTACTTATATGATGGAAGATGTGCTTGAAAAGGCTCTTCGCTATGAGGGTTACGATGTTAAAAGAGTTATGAATATCACCGATGTTGGTCACCTTACAAGCGATGGCGACACAGGTGAGGACAAAATGCTCAAAGGCGCAAAGCGTGAAAAGAAAACAGTTTTGGAAATCGCAGAATTTTACAAAGATGCTTTTTTCAAGGACTGTGAAAAACTCAATATCAAAACTCCCGATGTAATTGAGCCTGCAACTGGTTGTATTCCCGAATTTATCAAAACAATAGAGGGGCTTATCGAAAAAGGCTTTGCTTACTTCGCTGACGGAAATGTTTACTTTGACACATCAAAAGTAAAAGATTATAATGCCCTCACAGGTCATTCAAGCGACGAACTTATGGTTGGTGTTCGTGACGATGTTGAGGAAGATACAAGCAAGAAAAACAAGAGCGACTTCGTTCTTTGGTTTACAAAATCAAAGTTCGACGACCAAGAACTCAAATGGGATTCTCCTTGGGGCGTTGGTTACCCTGGTTGGCATATTGAATGTTCTTGCATCAGTATGAAACACTGTGGTGAGTATCTCGATATTCACTGTGGTGGCGTTGACAACATTTTCCCTCACCATACAAATGAAATCGCACAAAGCGAGGCTTATCTCGGACATAAATGGTGCAACTATTGGTTCCATGTTCACCACCTCAACGACGAAACAGGTAAAATGTCAAAATCAAAGGGCGAATTTCTTACAGTTTCCCTTCTTGAAAGCAAAGGCTACAACCCCGTTGCTTACCGTTTCTTCTGTTTGCAATCTCACTATCGCAAACCTCTTGTGTTCTCTTATGAGGCACTTGACCAAGCGAGTGCAACTTATAACAAACTTCTTCGCAAAATCGCAAATCTCTCTCGTGATGGCGAGGTTGATGGCGAATTTGTAAAATCAAATCGCGAAAGATTTATCAAAGCAATTTCAAGCGATATGAACACCGCTCTTGCAATTACAAATATTTACGATATTTTGAAAGCGAAAGTTAGCGACGCGACAAAGATTGAAGCGCTTCGCGATATTGATAAGGTTCTCTCTCTTGACCTCGTTGTGGAGGTAGAGCAAAAAGAAGCCCCTGTGGTTGAAAAGAGCGATTTTGAAAAAGAAATCGAAGCGCTTATTGTAGAACGCGCTGAGGCTAAAAAAGCGAAAAACTACGCTCGCGCCGACGAAATTCGTAACGACCTCAAAGCAAAAGGCGTTACTCTTATCGACACCCCACAAGGAACAACCTATACAATCGAATAACGAGTTTATTTGATTGTAAATGAGTTATTTAAAATAAAGCGATAGCCGACTTTTTAGGTCGGCTATGTTTAAGAAAGGTAAAAAATGAAAAAGGTATTTGTTTTAATTCTCGCTATTTTAACTGTTTTTTGCTTTGTTTCTTGTGTAAGAGATGATGCGCCTCAAAACGGAAAAAGCGCATACGAAATATGGCTTGACCAAGGACACGAAGGTACTGAGGACGACTTTTTAGAGTGGCTCAAAGGTGCAAGTGGCAAAGACGGTGCAAATGGCTCTGATGGTTTAAATGGCTCTGACGGAAAAAGTGCATATCAAATTTGGCTCGACCAAGGCTTTATCGGCACAGAGAGCGACTTTTTTGAATGGCTTTCATATTCGCAAAACCCACAAGGGCTTGACTTTTTCCCGTTAAAAGACGGCACTTATGCTGTTAGCATTGGAAACGCAATTTATCTTGACGAAATAAATATTCCTGAAACATATAACCGAAAGAAAGTTACTGTTATTCTCGAAAGCGCTTTTGAACAACACCAACTTAAAAAGGTTACTATTCCAGACACCATTACAACCATAGAAAAAAACGCGTTCGATTCTTGCTTCATTAAAGAATTGGTTCTTGGAAATGGTATAAAGGAAATTGGCGAGCAAGCCTTTTTAAATTCTCAAATCACAGAACTATTTATTCCTGCATCGGTAACGAGTATTGGTGACCTTGCATTTGATGGTTGTTCTTTCCTTAAAAGCATAACTGTAAGCGAGGAAAACCAATCTTACAAGTCGGTTGATGGCGTGCTTTATTCAAAAGACGGGAAAACTCTTATTCTTTACCCGAGAAAAAAGGAAAGTTCTTCATTTACAGTTCCAAATGGTGTTATAACCATTAAACAGTTCGCTTTTTCTAATTGTAATTTTATTGAAAATGTAATTGTTCCCGAAGGGGTTACAAGCATTGAAAAACACGCGTTTGGCGCTTGTAACAATTTAAAAACTATATCTTTCCCCAAAACATTAGCAAGCATTGATACTTATGCGTTTTGGAGTTGCCTCGCCCTTAAAGAGGTTATTATTCCAAGTAGTGTATCGTTCGTTGGCGAACGCGCATTTTACTTCTGTATATCTCTTTCTACCATTAACTGCGAAGCGCAAAGTCAACCAACCACTTGGCACACAAAGTGGAACGAATCTATTGATTCCGACCTAAAAAACACCATATTTATTCCCGCCAAGTGGGATTATGTCAAAGAATAAAAATCAAATCTCTATTAAAATCTAAAAAAAGGAGTCGGGCTTTGGTCGTTCTATTTTTGGTTCGCACCTTTCCCCGTTTAACATATGAATAATTGTGAAAGTTGTGAATATTTCGACTACGACGAGGAAATTGGCGACTATGTATGCACAATCGACCTCGATGAGGACGAATATCTCGACTATCTGACAAGGAAAAATCAATCTTGTCCGTATTACAAATTTTACGACGAATACAAATCCGTTCAAAAGCAAAACTAAATGCTTGTCCTACGGACGATGAATTTTCGCTTCGCTCCATAAATTGACACTTTGTTTCATGAATTGATGCTACGCATCATGAATTCTCGAAAACTCCGTTTTCTCCATATTGGTTAGAAAACGAACGAGAATTCATGCAACAGAGCAGTAATCCAATAGAGAATTTCATTTCTCTTCCAACATTCACATAGGAGGTCCTTATGAACAAATTTAAATATAAAATCATTTGCGCCCCTATGGCGGGTGTGAGTGACCACGCGTTTCGCGTTATGGCAAGACGATTTGGCGCTGACTTTTGTGTTAGCGAAATGATAAGTTCTGTCGCTATGCACTACGAAGACAAAAAAACTGCCACTCTTGCCGAAATAAAGGACGACGACACACCGATTGCTTTACAAATTTTCGGTCACGACCCTGAAATTATGGCGAAAAGTGCCTATCTTCTCTCCACTGGCACTTACAAACACGCAAAAAATTCACGCGTACCCGAATTTATAGACATAAATATGGGTTGCCCTGTCAAAAAAATTGTAAACTCTGGCGACGGCTCTGCCCTTATGAAAAACCCCGAATTGTGCGAAAAAATCATATCTGCGTGCGTAAAGGAATCAAGCGTTCCTGTAACTGTAAAAATTCGCGCAGGGTGGGACAAAAGCACAATAAACTGTGTTGAAATTGCAAAAATCGCTGAACAAAGTGGCGCATCTGCCGTTACAATTCACGCGCGTACAAGGTCGCAAATGTATGAACCGAGTGCAAATTGGGAAATAATAAAAAATGTCAAAGATGCCATCAAAATTCCCGTTATCGGTAATGGCGATATTTTCTCGCCCGAGGACGCGATTAAGATGATAAATCAAACGGGCTGTGACGGAGTTATGGTTGGTCGTGGCGCTATGGGAAATCCGTTTATTTTCGGTCAAATAAAATCTCTTTTAGATGGCAATTCCTATACCGAGCCAACGATTGAATTTCGTCTGAACACAGCAAGAGAGCAACTAACTATGCTCTGCGACGAGGTCGGTGAAAAAATCGGTGTATGCGAAGCAAGAAAACACCTTGCGTGGTATACAAAAGGTATGCGCTTTGGAACGAGCGCGCGTAGTATGATAAACACCGCCTCAACTCTTGATGATATCAACAGAATTATAGATTATTTATTGGAGCAAAAATGAAAAAGAAACTTTTGTCGGCAAGCCTTTGTCTGCTCGCCGCTGTCGTTTGGGGTTCTGCCTTTTCAGCACAGGAAATCGCCTCTTACAACGCAGATAAAATAGATGCCTTCTTCTTTGGTGGAATTCGCTTTGCCCTCGGTGGCATTGCGCTTATTCCCCTTTGGTTTATTTTTGAAAAGAACACCGAAATTCCAAAAGAAGAAAAAAAGATTAAATACAAAAACACTATAATTTTCGGAATTATCACAGGATTTGTGCTTTTCTGCGCCTCTGCCTTTCAACAGTTTGGTATTCAAATTACGCAAGCGAGCGGAAAGGCTGGATTTATAACAGGTCTTTACCTTGTTTTTGTGCCTATCATATCACTTGTTTTGTTCAAGCGCAAGGCATCACCACTTGTTTGGATTGCTGTTGTATTCTCTGCGTTTGGTCTTTACTTCCTTTGTATGAATGGCGGAAAATTCACCTTCCAAACAGGAGATATTCTGCTCTTTGTTTGCGCGATTTTCTTCGCAGGACACATTATCGTTATTGATGTGTTCAATGACAAGGTTAGTACTCTTCGCTACTGCACAGTTCAATTTGTTGCCGTTGGCGTTTTCAATATCATCATGGGAATTTTCTTTGGTCATATCACATGGGAAGGATTTGTCGCTTGTGTCGGTCCTATTCTCTATTGTGGTATTATGTCAACCGGTGTTGCTTATACTTGCCAAATTATCGGTCAGAAATTCACCCCACCGACAATCGCTGCGCTTCTTTTTTCAACCGAGGGATTTTTCTCCGTTGTGTTTGAGAGCATACTTGAAAAAACAGTTCCATCATCAACCATGCTTATCGGTTGCGCGCTTATGCTCGTCGGCGTTGTCCTCTCCCAACTCCCAGCGGACATATTTAAAAAACGAAAAATGCGAACTGATAAATAATTATCTAAATGTAAAAAGCCGTCACATTGTGACGGCTTTGTTTGCTTTTCGTGTGTTAGAAACACATTGTTCTCTCATTCCCCCAAAAATTCTGTCGAATTTTAACGGGGACCCCTATGAGTCGACGCACCACAGTAGGGGGACGAAGGCTATCTTCCGATAGTCGAGGTTGTCAACGAGGAACTACGATGCATAACGCAGTTTAATAAAAAAGGCACTCAGTTGAGTGCCTTTTGCATGCTTTTCGTGTGTTAGAAACACATTGCTTGCGTAAAAATTAAATGTCCATTGTTTTAATCTTCATTAAACAAGTTAGGCGAGGCGTACCGCAGTTGGCAGACGAAGGCTATCTTCCGATAGTCGAGGTTGTCAACGAGGAACTACGATACATAACGCAGTTTAATGATGATTAAA
>JAZSDJ010000060.1:0-6465 GCA_045531105.1 Eubacteriales bacterium
AGCAAAAGCGGGTTTGAAGCAAAAGAGCTGTGCTTATCATACAGTTTCTCTGATAATGCTTCAATAAAATTCTGCTTAATATTTTCATCGTAATCTATCTTACTTATTAAAGATATTGCTTGCTCTTTTTCGAACGGACAAATTGATAAAAGCGAGAATCTCTGAAATTCAACAAACTCACTATATGGTCTGGAAGATATAATATAATAGTTATTTGTATATCTATCAGTAAAATCGGTGATCTTTTTGAAAAACCCATTTTTCTTTTCGGCTACAATTTCATCATATCCGTCAAACAAAAACAAAAAGCAACCTGATAGCAAGGCATATTCCATGTATTTTTTATCAAAATTACATCCTAAATTATATAGCTTTTTGTAGACAAAATCGGTAATTTCATAATTTGAATCTATATCGTTCAAATCTTTAAGTTCAACAAAAATAGGAATGAGATCTCTTTTTGAAAGTTCATCAATAAAGAGATGTTTCATAAATGTAGATTTGCCAATGCCACCAGAGCCCTGTATTATCAAATAATGTGAAATATCCAAAAGACTATTAACATCTTTGCTATTGATAATTTCATGTCTCTTTTTGATTAGATTCGGATATTCAAAAAAATTGTATATGTACTTAGGTTCTGTACGATATAAAATGGTTTTTACTTTACTATATTTTTCATAAGAATTTTCTAAGTACTTTACAAAAGCAATATCCGTATCTATCTTAAATTTTTCCCACTCGTTCTTAGCAAACCCTGTTACTTTTGAAATCATAGGTTCTGCATATTTTTCATATATTTTTGCAACCCATCCAATAGGAAATGTCATTTAACTTGTCCTCCCAATTGTTATACATATTTTTGACAAATGATGCGATGCGCTTATTGTGTCCTTGATTAACTATAAATGGCATTATTAAATATCTGTCTTTTACTCATTGATTGATGTTTCATTTTGAAAAATCACAAATTCGACCTCTTCAAATGTATATTCATAGTACCATTTTGTTTTATTATACCATAAATTTAATGTTTTGTAAATAATTGTCGAATATTATATTTTGTCATTATTACTATTATGATATAATTTTCAAAAGGAGGATTATATCATGAAATCAAAAATTACAAACGAAGAAAAACAGGCAATCTTGGAACGCTATATATCAAAATCCGAGTCGCCTACAAGTATCATTAAATCTGTAGGAATTTCAAAAAGTACCTTTTACAAATGGTTATCGGATTATAAGAGAGAGAAAGCAGACGCCAAACGAAAAGGCTTAACTTTGCGGAACTTCAACCTACTTGAAGTTAAAGTTAAACGGTTAGAAGGCATTATTGAAATTATCAAAAAGGCAAATGTATTACCTAATGCGCCTTTACAGCAAAAGCTCTATGTAGCTGAAAAGTTATCCGGCGAATATAGCATTCACATGATTTGTGATGCACTAGACATTGCTCGTGGAACTTATTACAACCATGTTTTGCGAAACAAACGAGATAATACGTGGTATGCCAAACGACGCGAAGAATTGCGTATTCAAATACAAGAAGTCTTTGACGAAAACCACCAAATTTTCGGTGCGGAGAAAATAACAGCCGTTTTGAAAAACAAAGGTATTAAAACAATCACGAAAATGGTTAGAGAATTGATGCGTGATATGGGGCTTGTTAGCATTCGTCAAGTATCCAAAAGTCTTTATACCGATGAAGCCCGAAAGCATAAAAATTATTTAAATCAAGAATTCGATCCTGATGCACCCAATAAGGTTTGGGTGAGCGACATCACGTATTTCAAGTGCAACGAAAAATCTTATTATATTTGCGTTATCATAGATTTGTATGCGCGGAAGGTTATCGGCTATAAAGTAGGCAAGAAAAACAGCACTCAACTTATAAAATCGACATTAAAGCAAGCTTATGAATCACGCCTGCCTGACGCATCTTTGATTTTTCATTCCGACCGTGGATCAAACTATTGTTCAAAAACCTTAAACGACTATGTTAAATCATTAGGACTCGTGCGTTCTTTTTCTAGACCGTATGTTCCATATGACAATTCTGTTATTGAATCTTTCTTTGCTTCTATGAAAAGAGAGGAGCTTTACAGGAAGAAATATCGAACCGAAACCGACTTGTACCAAGCCATAGATGATTACATAGAATTTTATAACACACGCCGACCTCATCCAAAGATACAATACAAGACTCCCGAACAAAGAGAACGGGAATATTCGTTGGCTTTCGGAACAATCGAACTTGAATAATCGGACTATGGGGGGTCGAAAGTAATGTTTTGATTTTGGCTTTGGGCAAAATTCGCATTTTTCTATTTTGGAGTCCGATTGAAAAATAAAAAATGCGACCTCGAAAAGCCGCATAAAACAAGGATTTATAAAGAAAACACCATTGTCATTCGAACTTTAGGGGTTCGGATTTCAATGGTGTATTCATATGGTTGCGGGGGCAGGATTTGAACCATACGACCTTCGGGTTATGAGCCCGACGAGCTACCAAGCTGCTCCACCCCGCGATATTTTGGTGCCGATGACCGGACTTGAACCGGTACGGGAATTTCTTCCCAACGGATTTTAAGTCCGTGGCGTCTACCTATTCCGCCACATCGGCTTATTGCCGTTGTTTTCTTACAAGGTGGACTCATTATAGCACACAAAAAAACCTCTGTCAAGTCCTTTTTTGCAAAAAAACAAAAAATCGTGCAGAGAATACGACTAAAAACGATATAATATGTTTATAAACTTTACATAAGCGATTGACTTTTTAAAAGGCGTGAGTTAAAATATAAGTATCAAAGTGTCAAGAGGAAAAGAATGAAAACATATAATTTTAAAGACGCACCTATACAAATTCATGGTGCGACCTTGAATAAAGAAAATCGCCTTGTAAGAATGGACGATGAAGTTGCCAAAACTGTAAATGATTACACAGGCGTGCGTATTTTTGCAGGAGCGGGTGTTAGAGTTCGCTTTAAAACTAACTCGAAAAATATCAAAATTAAAGCCATAGTTGAGAGCAACACAGTTGACTGGGCAATCCCACTCACGGGTTCTTGTGGAATTGATGTAATGGTGGGAAATGGTAAAAGTCAAAAAAGAATAGGCATCGTAAATCCAACAAATTACGGAATTTGCGAGTTTGAAAAAACTCTTATAAAAGAGCCGAAAATGGAAACAGTGTCGCTTCTTTTGCCAAGAAATGAACCCATTTTAGATCTTGAAATTTCAATAGATGATAACGCAAGAATAGAAAAGCCTGACGACTATACATACAAAAAACCAATAGTTTTTTATGGTTCATCAATCACCGAAGGTGGTGCAGCCTCGTCAGTTTCAAAATGTTATGTTTCAATAGTTACTCGTTGGCTTGACACCGAATACATAAACCTTGGTGTTTCAGGTAATGCTAAGGGGGAGGCTCAAATGGCAAATTATATCAAAAATCTTGATATGAGTGTCTTTGTAATGGACTATGACCATAATGCACCAACACCTGAGCATCTTTTGGCAACTCACGAACCATTTTTCAAAATCATAAGAGAGAAAAATCCAGCCTTGCCAGTTGTTTTTATGACCAAACCCGACTTTGATAGCGACATTGCAGAAAACACACGCCGTCGCGAAATTGTTAAGAAAACTTACGAAAACGCCGTGGAAAGTGGCGATAAAAATGTATATTTCATAGATGGAGAAACATTTTTCGGTAACGAAGAACGCACAATTTGTACAGCCGAAGGTTGTCACCCAACCGACCTTGGATTTATGAGAATGGCTCAAACCATTTACCCAGTACTTAAATCTATTTTGGAGAAAAATCGATGAGAATTTATAACTCAATAATCGACCTTATAGGCGACACTCCACTCGTTGAGGTGTCAAAGTTTGCAAAGGCAGAAGGCATAAATGCACGAATTCTTGTCAAACTTGAATATTTCAATCCTGCATCAAGCGCAAAAGATAGAGTGGCAAAGGAAATGATAGAGGACGCCGAAAAAACTGGCAAACTCACAAAAGATAGTGTTATTATAGAACCAACCTCTGGCAACACAGGAATAGGTCTTGCCTCAATAGCGACTGCAAAGGGCTATAAGTGCATAATAGTGATGCCCGATACAATGTCCGAGGAGCGTCGTAAACTTATGAAGGCATATGGCGCGGAATTGGTTCTCACAGATGGCAAAAAAGGAATGAAGGGCGCAATCGAAAAAGCAAATGAAATCGCTTCACAAACACCAAATTCCTTTATCGCAGGCCAGTTTGAAAATCCTGCTAATCCAATGGCTCACAAAAAGACCACAGGACCCGAAATTTGGAGAGATACCGACGGAAGTGTCGATATTTTTGTGTCCTGTGTTGGCACAGGTGGAACTCTTTCTGGCGTTGGAGAATACCTTAAAGAACAAAATCCAAACATAAAAATTGTAGCGACAGAACCATTTTCCTCTCCTCTTTTGTCAAAAGGAGTGTCCGGCGCGCATAAAATTCAAGGCATAGGTGCAAATTTTATACCAAAAACCTTAAATCAACAAATTTATGACGAGGTTGTAACAGTTACCGATAATGAAGCGTATGAGTATGCAAAAAAACTTGTAAAAACCGAAGGCATCTTTGTTGGAATTTCCTCAGGCGCAGCGCTTTGCTCGGCAACCAAGATTGCTAAACGCAAGGGAAATAACGATAAAACAATAGTCGTCCTTTTACCAGATAGCGGAGAGAGATATCTCTCAACCCCAGATTTTATTTAAAAATAAAAAGCCGAATTTTTCGGCTTTTTTTCTTGTTTGACTTGAATTGTAAATAACTTTGTGCTAATATATGTTACGAAAAATTGAAAGGAGAAGCCTATGAGAGAACAAAACAACTTTATGGCAGGAATAAAAGACGGTTTTCCAATATGCCTTGGCTATCTTTCCGTGGCTTTTGCCTTTGGAATTACGGCTGTAAATTCGGGGCTTGATATTTGGCAAGCGGTTCTTATCTCAATGCTTAATGTGACCTCGGCAGGACAACTTGCAGGCGTACCAATTATTGTTGGTGGTGGAACACTTTTGGAACTTGGTGCGACTCAACTTATAATCAATTTAAGATATGCGCTAATGTCCGTCTCACTTTCACAAAAATTTGGAAAAAGTGTACGCCTTGTCGATAAATTCCTTGTTTCGTTTGTAAATACAGATGAGGTTTTTGCCGTTTCATCATCAAAAGGGACAGATGTCGGCAGAAAATATATGTATGGTATAACATTAACACCATTTATCGGTTGGACAGTTGGTACACTTCTTGGCGCAGTTGCAGGAAATATCTTGCCAGCAATCGTAATTTCAGCCCTTGGTATCGCAATTTATGCAATGTTTGTCGCAATCGTAACGCCTGTTGCAAGAAAAGAGCGCCCCGTTCTTTTATGCTCACTTTTCGCAATCGTGTTGAGTTGTGTTTTCAACTATGTACCTTTCTTGAAAGAACATATTTCGAGTGGATTTGTAATTATCATATGTACAATAGTGGCGAGTGTGGTATTTGCCCTTGTAGCTCCACTTCCACCCGAAAAGGAAGAGGAGGTGGACACAGATGGAAACAGGTAAATTCTTTTTGTATCTTCTTGTAATGGCAGGAGTAACATATCTTGTTCGTATGGTGCCTATGGTCCTTGTTAAAAAGAAAATCAAGAACACCTTTGTCCGCTCATTCCTTTATTATGTTCCTTACGCGGTTTTGTCAGTTATGACAATACCAGCAATTTTCTATTCTACATCATATCTTGTGTCTGCAATTTGTGGCTTTGTGGTCGCATTTGTGCTTTCATACTTCAATCGAAGCCTTTTGATAGTTGCTGCAAGCGCCTGTGGAACAGTTCTCGTTGTAGAACTTATAATGACATGCCTGTTTTAAAAGCCGATACATATCGGCTTTTTTGCTTGCTTGACATTAAATAATAAATATGGTAAAATAATATTTTAGAGTGGCTATTCTTTTCAGCAAAGAAAAAGAATAATAATTGCAAGGAGGAAATCATGTATAACTATTTGCTATCTGTAATAATGTCTGTATATAATTCCGCCTTGTATCTTGACGAGGCGATAAAGAGCGTTGTAAACCAAAGTCTCGGTTTTGAAAAAATTCAACTTATTTTGGTAAATGATGGCTCGGCAGACGAAAGTGCCGACATTATAAGAGAATACTCAAAAAAGTACGAAAATATAGTTTTTGTTGATAAAGAAAATGGTGGAGTTTCAAGTGCAAGAAACGAAGGACTTAAATTCGCAACTGGAAAATATGTTACCTTCCCAGATCCCGACGATACTATTTCAACTAACACATATCGCGATATTTTGGAGTTTTTTGAAAGAAATTTCGAAAATACAAGCGTAGTTTCCTTCCCAATATACCTTTGTGGAGATGCAAGAGGCGAACACCCCCTTAACGAAAAGTTCAAAAATGGGAACAGAATAA
>JAZSDJ010000209.1:0-1963 GCA_045531105.1 Eubacteriales bacterium
AATCTTTCCTTCAAGTTGAGAATTAATTCCTTCAATAGATGCTGAAATTACTCCGTCTTCGAAATTAGTTTTGTTCGTTGGTGAAACATCTTCGCCATAGAAATGGTGCATTTCAGTTCTGCTACCATAAACAAATTCCATTCCGATGATAACTTCAAAGCCTTTTTCTTCAACTTTCGCGATTGCTTCTTTATCAACAGCGAAGTGAGCGCCTATTCCAGAAGGGTTACCCGCAAATCTTATCGCTGTACCAACAGGGGTTAATATATTTGTTGCAACTGGGTCAGTAATTGTGCTTTCAACATAACCACACGCTGTACAAGTTTTGTAACTATACGCGCCTGTTAAATATGTAGCGGTTGCATTTACAACGACATCCGCTCCAAAAGTATGTGCATTACAAGCGGGCGCTTCTGCAACTGTTATAGTTCCAGCCTTGGAAACGCATACAGGTTCTGCCTTATTAGAACTTACGAATTCTGTGTTTTTATCATCAACAGAAACACTATAAGTTCCTGCTTCTTGTGGCAATTTGAATTTAAGAGTGCAAATTACAGTTCCGTTACTTAAAAGTGCGTCTTTTGTAGGGTCAGAGGTTGCAACCAACAATGTGTAACTTCCTCTCTCTTGCTCACAAACACCAAAACTGAGATTTTCAGGGAAAACTGTACCGTTTGTAACAGAAACGAGTTCAAGTTTCGAATCGTAATTTATTTTTATTTTTGCAGTATTAATGTCAAGATCGTCCTTCGCTTTTATTTTCACATCAACAAGTTGTGATGCAACTCCATTAACACTTTCAACCTCGATATTCTCAGTGTCTTCTGCCATAACATTAAGAGGTGCAATAGCAGTAAAGACAAGAATAAGAGAAAGAAGCAAGGACATTATTTTTCTCTTCATATAAATCTCCTTTATCGCAAATTTGTCAAATTGCAAAAAATCCTTAATAACATTTTATCATATTTAGTTAACATTGTCAAGTATATAAATATATAAAGAATTAATGTAAAAAACGCGCTCGGTTGAGCGCGTTTCGATTTTATCTGATGCCGTAGTTTTCGATTATGTAGTCCATATCTTTGTCGCCTCTGCCTGAGAGGTTGATAAGAACTGAACCATGATCCATAGTTTTTGCAAGTTTCATACCATATGCTACTGCGTGCGAACTTTCAATAGCAGGAATGATACCTTCAAGGCGAGAAAGTTTATAAAATGCATCTATTGTTTCTTCGTCGTCAATTACATCATATTTTACTCTGCCGATTTCTTGAAGGAATGCGTGTTCTGGTCCTGATGATGGGTAATCAAGTCCACTTGCAACAGAGTATACAGGAGCAGGGTCTCCGTTTTCATCTTTAAGCATAATGCTATTAAATCCGTGCATAATGCCTTCTGTTCCGTATTTAAGGCTCGCTGCGTGGTCGCCAAGTTTTGGTCCTCTACCAAGCGGCTCAATTCCATAAATGTCAACAGGGTCGTTCAAAAATCCTGCGAAAAGTCCTGCTGCGTTTGAACCACCACCAACGCAAGCGACGATTGAGGTTGGCAAGTTACCTGTCATTTCGATAAATTGTTCTCTTGCTTCAATTCCTACTACGCTTTGGAAGTCACGAACCATCATTGGGAATGGGTGTGGGCCAAGAACTGAACCGATACAATAAATTGCGTCGTTATATTCTTTGCTATATGCGTCAAACGCCGCGTCAACCGCTTCTTTAAGAGTTTGAAGTCCGTGTGTTACTTCGATAACATTTGCGCCGAGAATTTTCATTCTTGCTACATTTGGCGCTTGTTTTTTGATATCGACAGAACCCATATAAATATCGCATTTGAGTCCAAAGTATGCCGCAGCAGTTGCAAGAGCGACACCATGTTGTCCTGCGCCTGTTTCAGCGATTACTTTCTTCTTGCCCATAAATTTCGCAAGAAGGGCTTCACCCATACAGTGGTTTAACTTGTG
>JAZSDJ010000075.1:0-2653 GCA_045531105.1 Eubacteriales bacterium
GGTGACCCTGAAACTCAGGTCGTTTTGCCACTTCTTGAAAGTGATCTTTTCGAAATCATGCAAAGTGTTACAAATGGTACTTTGGAAGATTGTGAAGTTAAATTTGCAGACAAGAGCGCTTGCTGTGTAATAATGGCATCAAAAGGCTATCCAGAAAAGTATGAAAATGGTTTTGAAATAGTTATTCCTGATGCAATATCAGATAGCGTTTATGTTGCAGGGGCAAAGAAAGACGGCGAAAATTTGCTTAGTGCAGGTGGCCGTGTTCTTGGCGTTACTGCTGTTGATAAAACTCTTAAAGATGCAATTAATGGCGCTTATGTCAAAGTAAAAACCATTAAGTTCGATAATGCTTTTTATAGAAGCGATATTGGACAAAGGGCACTAAAAGCAACGGAGGACAAATGATGGTTTATCGTATATATGTAGAAAAGAAAAAAGGTCTTGAAAATGAAGCGAATGCGCTTTGCTCTGAAATCAAAACCTTTTTGGGAATTACTTCTATTGAAAAAGTAAGACTCATCAACAGATATGATGTTGAAAATATCAGTAAAGAGTTGTTCGATTATGCTGTGAAAACTGTTTTTTCAGAGCCTCAACTCGATAATGCTTTTTCAAAAATTGAAAATGACGGCTCTGTAATATTTGCAACAGAATATCTTCCAGGTCAGTTTGACCAAAGAGCGGACT
Organism: Eubacteriales bacterium; assembly: GCA_045531105.1. Taxonomy (GTDB): domain Bacteria; phylum Bacillota; class Clostridia; order Oscillospirales; family CAG-272; genus RGIG2000. The sequence goes on from JAZSDJ010000075.1 coordinate 691, forward strand.
CTGCCGCTCAATGTATTCAGTTGATTTCGCAAGCAGATAAACCAAGCGTACAAAGTGCAAAGGTTTATATGCTTTATGGTAAACTCACTGAAAATGAAATTGCAAGAATTAAAAAGCATGTTATAAACCCAGTAGAAGCGCGTGAGGCTTCGTTAGAAGAAAAAGAAACCTTAAAAACCGATTACGAAATCCCAGCAGATGTAAAAACTATTGAGGGATTTTGTGATTTAGATAAAGAAGGACTTGCTGAGTTTGTAAAATCCTATGCACTTGCTATGGATAACGACGATATTAAGTTCTGTCAAGATTATTTTAAATCAGAGGGAAGAAATCCAACTGTTACAGAAATAAGAATGATTGATACTTATTGGTCTGACCACTGTCGTCATACAACATTCCTTACAACTATTGACAATGTTAAGTTTGAAGATTCACTTCTTCAAGATGCCTATAATGATTATTTGGAAACAAGAAAATATCTTGGAAGAACAAAACCTATTAATCTTATGGACATAGCGACTCTTGCTGTTAAATATCTTAAAAAAGAAGGCAAACTTGAAAAACTTGATGAGAGTGAAGAAATCAATGCTTGTACTGTAAAAATCAATGTTGAAGTTGATGGAAAAACAGAGCCTTGGCTTTTACTTTTTAAAAATGAAACTCATAACCACCCAACAGAAATTGAACCTTTTGGTGGTGCTGCAACATGTATTGGTGGTGCGATAAGAGACCCACTTTCTGGCAGATCATATGTTTATGGCGCTATGCGTCTTACAGGTGCCGCTGATCCTCTTAGACCTATCGAGCAAACAATAGAAGGAAAACTTCCACAAAGAAAAATTGTTACAACCGCAGCGGCTGGTTACTCTTCGTATGGTAACCAAATTGGACTTGCAACAGGTATTGTTGATGAAATTTATCATGATGGTTATGCTGCAAAGCACATGGAAGTTGGCGCAGTTATTGCTGCCGCTCCTCAAAGAAATGTTCGTAGAGAAAGGCCAGAAGATGGCGATGTGGTAATCCTTCTTGGTGGAAGAACTGGTAGAGATGGTTGTGGTGGTGCGACTGGCTCATCAAAATCACATACAGTTAAATCTCTTGAACTCTGTGGAGCGGAAGTTCAAAAAGGTAACGCTCCGGAAGAAAGAAAACTCCAAAGACTTTTTAGAAATTACGATGCTTGTAGAATGATTAAGCGTTGCAATGACTTCGGTGCAGGAGGAGTTTCTGTTGCTATTGGCGAACTTGCTGACGGACTTGAAATTAACCTCAATGCAGTTCCCAAAAAATATGATGGTCTTGATGGAACAGAACTTGCAATAAGTGAATCGCAAGAAAGAATGGCTGTTGTAGTTGAAAAAGAGAATGTAGAAGCATTCTTGAAACTTGCTCATTCTGAAAACCTTGAAGCAACTGTTGTTGCAACAGTAAAGGCTGAACCAAGACTCAAAATGTTCCATAATGGAAAGGCTATTGTTGATATTAGTCGTGAATTCCTTAATTCTAATGGTGCCGAAAAACACATTGATATTGCTCCTGCGAAAATCGAAAGTTATACAAAAAATGTACCACAAGATTTTGAAACAGGAATTAAATCGATAGTTTCTGACCTTAATGTATGTTCAAAGAGAGGACTTAGTGAGCGCTTTGATAGCACAATAGGAGCAGGAACAGTACTTATGCCTTTTGGTGGAAAATATCAAAGAACACCAATTCAAGCAATGGTTCAAAAGATTTCTGTTGAAAAAGAGCATACAAATGATTGTTCATTCATGTCTTGGGGATATAATCCATTCATTTCTGAAAAGAGCCCTTATCACGGAGCATATTTGGCAGTAATTGAATCCGTTTCCAAACTTATTGCAACTGGCGCTAAGTTTGAAGATGTGTATCTTACATTCCAAGAATATTTCGAAAAACCTTTGAAAGATCCAAAAAGATGGGGCAAGCCTCTTGCTGC
>JAZSDJ010000251.1:0-1826 GCA_045531105.1 Eubacteriales bacterium
CAGAACTTAGATGCAAAATGATGCACAACAAAAGGGCAGGAGAAGTTTTATCTTATCTTGATGAGTTTGCGCGTGCAGGAATTGAAATATGTGGTCAAATTGTTCTTTGCAGGGGAATTAATGATGGAGCAGAACTCGAAAAATCATTGCATGATTTGTCGCGATTGTACCCTAATCTTAGAAGCGTTTGCGTTGTTCCATCTGGACTGACATCGCATAGGGAAGGACTTTACAAATTAGAGCCATTTGATAAAACTTCAAGTGAAGAAGTAATAAAAATGGTAGAGAAAATAAACAAAATTTATCACAAAAAGTTTAATAAAAACTTATTTTTCTGTTCTGATGAGTTTTATCTTATGGCAGATAAAGCCTTACCCAAGAATAGTTATTATGAGGATTATAGCCAACTTGAAAATGGCGTTGGAATGTTGCGCTTGTTTGAATTTGAAGTAGATGCATTCTTAAAAACACTTTCACAAGAAGAAAAAAGCATACAAAGAAATATTTCCATTGCTACCGGTGTTAGTGCCTATGATTTTATTAATAAAATGGTGCAACGAATTCAAAAAAAGTGCAAAAGAATTAATTGCAAAGTTTATAGAATCGAAAATGATTTCTTTGGTAAAACAATAACGGTTGCAGGATTGATAACAGGGAAAGACTTGAAAAATCAATTAATTAACAAAGACTTAGGAGAGGAACTTCTAATTTCAAGAAGTATGCTTAGGTCAGAGGGAGATTTGTTTTTGTGTGGAATGAGTCTTGAAGAATTAGAAAAAAATTTGGAAATAAAAACTACACCCATTGAGTGTGATGGAGCAAGTTTCGTTATGGGTGTGTTAGGAATCAAGGAGGAATAGTATGTCTAAACCAATAATTGCCATTGTTGGCAGACCTAATGTTGGGAAAAGCACACTTTTCAATAAATTAATAGGTGAAAGACGTTCAATAGTAGAAGACACACCAGGTGTTACAAGAGATAGAATATACGGAGAAAGTGAATGGTGCGGTAGAAAATTTATTCTTATTGATACTGGTGGAATTGAACCTAAAACTGACAGTATGATTTTACAAAAAATGAGAGAACAGGCTCAAATCGCTATTGACACAGCGGATGCAATTATTTTTATGTGCGATATAAATGCCGGATTAGTAGCGGATGACAGAGATATCGCTTTGATGCTTAAAAAAAGTGGAAAGCCTATTGTTGTTTGTGTAAATAAAGCGGATAAAATTGGAGAAGTTGACCCTGCTTTTTATGAGTTTTATGAACTTGGATTTGATATAGATCCTGTTCCAGTGTCCTCAATTCACGGAACAGGAAGTGGAGACCTTCTTGATTCAATTTTGTCGAAAATACCAGTACAGGATGATGAAGGCGAAGACGAGGACCTTATCAATGTAGCGGTTATAGGTAAGCCTAATGCGGGAAAATCTTCTATCATAAATAAAATTCTTGGCACTGATCGACTCATTGTTTCTTCAATGGCAGGTACTACAAGAGATGCTATTGATAGTAGATTTGAAAACGAATATGGAAAATATAACTTTATTGATACCGCTGGAATTCGTCGTCAAAGTAAAGTAGAAGATAGAATTGAAAAGTTTAGCGTGCTTAGAGCGCATATGGCAGTTGAAAGAGCGGATGTTTGCTTGCTTGTTGTCGATGCACAAGAAGGGGTAACTGACCAAGATGAAAAAATTGCTGGTATTGCTCACGAGGCAGGCAAGGCTGTTATTATAATTGTAAATAAATGGGACCTTCTCGAAACAGAAGACAAAGATACAGTTAAGTATTCAAAAAAGGTATATGAAGCATTGTCATA
>JAZSDJ010000181.1:0-3556 GCA_045531105.1 Eubacteriales bacterium
GCGAACGTTTCTCACGAGATGAAGACTCCGCTTACAGTAATGCAAAACTATGCAAAATTACTTGAAAGTAAAGATGTAAGCGACGAAAAAAGAGTTGAATACGCAAAGGCGATAAAAGACGCATCTGTTCGTTTATCGAGTATGATGACAAATATTTTAAAACTTAACAGGCTTGAAAATCAACAAATCTACCCCAAAAAGGAAAATTACAATCTTAGCGAGCAACTTTGCCAGTGCTTGCTTTCATTTGAGAGTGTTTGGGAGAAAAAAGAAATCGAACTCGTAACAGAAATTTCAGAAGATATTACAATTTGTGCTGACTCTGAACTATTAGAACTTGTTTGGAACAATCTTTTATCAAATGCTTTTAAATTCACACCCGAAAAGGGAATGGTGTCAGTAACTCTTGAAGCCGACGAAGAAAGAGCGATAATTAAAATAAAAGACACAGGTTGCGGTATTTCAGCCGAGGAAGGAATGCATATTTTTGAAAAATTCTATCAAGCGGACACCTCGCACGCAACACAAGGGAACGGTCTTGGATTGGCTCTTGTTAAAAGAGTTGTAGATATTGTTGATGCCGACATAAGCGTCAATAGCATACTTAATGAGGGTACAGAATTTATTGTAAGAATAAAGAGATGATGAAAAAAGGCTTTTCTGATTTTTTAAAAAAAGTAAACGAAATAAAAGTTGTAAAAAGATGGAAAAACGACACGATGTTCAGGGAAAATACGACCCTTTATGGCTCACTATTGTTTAACTTTGCATATTCGGCGTTTCTTTTAGGGCTTGGAATATTTCATAAAACCTTTTGGTTTTATTCTTTGGCAGGGTATTATTCTTTACTTGCCTTAATGAGGTTTTTCCTTTTGAAGCATATGAAAAGATACGAGTTATGTGAAAAGATGCATCTTGAACGCTTAAAGTGCAGGTTTTGCGGCATAGTGTTGATTCTTATGAGCCTTGCACTTGGGGCAATAGTGTTCTTCATGGTTTACTGGGAGAGAACTTTCGTTCATCACGAAATAACAACAATAGCTCTTGCAACTTTTACTTTTACTTCGCTCACAATGGCGATAATAAATATTGTAAAATATAGAAAATACAACAGCCCAGTGCTTTACGCCTCAAAGATAGTTTCGCTCACTTCTGCATGCGTTTCGATGCTCATCTTGACATCGACAATGCTAACATCATTTTCTGATGCAGGGCAGGACGAATTTACAAAAATAACACTTGCTCTAACTGGTATAGGCGTTATTTTGGTCGATATTGCAATGGCTATAATTTTGATAATCATATCCAAAAGAACAGAGGAAAAATAAATGGATTTTAAAAACGGACAAAATGGATTTTCATATAACTATTCTGCAAGTGAGCAGGAAGAAATCAAAAAAATTCGTCAAAAATATACAAAAAATGAAGAAGACAAGATGGAAAAAGTTCGCCGTCTTGATAGAGGAGTAACTCAAAAGGCGCAGAGTGTGTCGCTAATTTTCGGTATTCTTGGCGCGCTTGTGCTTGGACTTGGAATGAGCCTTATTATGACAAATATTGGCGCATCACTTGGTGTTTTTGCCATAGTTCTTGGAGTTTTGCTTGGAATTGTAGGCGCTGTGTTGATTGCTTTCGCATACCCCGTTCATAATTATATTACAAAAATTGAACGCGAAAAAATCGCTCCTGAAATCCTTCGTTTGACAGAAGAACTTATGAAATAAAAACAAGAGAGAACAAATCGGTTAATTTTCGAAATGTTCTCTCGTTTTATTTTGAACCTTTTTATTTTTAAAAACCCCTTGAATATACGCGCAATTAATTGTATAATAAAGATAATAATATTTTCGAGGAGAACATAGTTGTGAAAAATATTCCAAATGTAAAACTTGGCATTATCGCAGTTAGCCGTGACTGCTTCCCAATGTCACTTTCAGAAAAAAGAAAAAAAGCAGTTGTTGAGAAGTGCCAAAAACTTGGCGTTTCTATTTTCGACTGCGATACAATCGTTGAAACCGAACTTCAAGGCGAAGACGCGCTTAAAAAGGTAAAAGATGCTGGCTGTAATGCCCTTGTAATTTATCTTGGCAACTTTGGCCCTGAAACACCAGAAACACTTCTCGCAAAGAAATTCGACGGACCTGTTATGTATGTTGCCGCTTCTGAGGAAAGTGGAAACAGCCTTATGAATGGCAGAGGTGATGCATATTGTGGTATGCTCAACGCAAGTTATAACCTCGCGCTTCGCAATATCAAAGCGTACATACCAGAAAAACCTGTTGGAACAGCCGATGAAGTTGCTCAAAACATCAAAGAATTTGTGCCAATCGCTCGCGCAATTTTGGGACTTCGTAATCTCAAAATTATTTCTTTCGGTCCAAGACCTGAGAACTTCCTTGCTTGTAATGCACCAATAAAAAGACTTTTTGACCTCGGTGTCGAAATTGAAGAAAACTCAGAACTTGACCTTTTTGAATCATATCACGCACACAAAGGCGACCCAAGAATCCCAGAGGTTGCAAAAGATATGGCAAACGAACTTGGTCAAGGCAATCGTCACCCAGGCGTTTTGGAAAGACTTGCTCAATACGAAGTTACACTCCTTGACTGGATTGAAAATCACAAGGGAAGCCGTGAATATGTAGTAATGGCTAATAAATGTTGGCCTGCATTCCAAACTCAATTCGGATTTGTCCCTTGTTATGTAAACTCTCGTTTCGCATCTCGCGGTATTCCAATCGCTTGCGAGGTTGATATTTATGGCGCTCTTAGCGAATATATCGCATCCTGCGTAACAGAAGACGCGGTTACACTTCTTGATATAAATAACACAGTTCCAAAAGACCTTTACGAGCAAGATATCAAAGGTAAATACGCATATAAATCAGATGATGTATTTATGGGCTTCCACTGTGGAAATACCCCATCTTGCAAACTTACATCTTGTGAAATGCGTTATCAACTTATTATGCACCGCTCACTCGAACCAGATAAAGAACCAGATATTACAAGAGGAACTCTTGAAGGTGATATCGCACCAGGAAAGGTAACTCTTTTCCGTTTGCAAAGCACAGCGGACGCACACCTTCGCGCATATATCGCACAGGGTGAGGTTTTGCCTGTTGCGACTCGCTCATTCGGTTCAATAGGAATTATCGCAGTTCCTGAAATGGCTCGTTTTTACAGACACGAACTTATTGAACATAACTACCCACACCATGGCGCAATCGCGTTCGCTCATATAGGCAAAGCGCTTGGTGCAATATTCAGATATCTCGGTGTTACCGACATTGGCTTTAATCGCCCACAGGGTAACCTCTACCCAACAGAACTTCCATTCTAAAAAACATGAAAGGTGCGAAAACGCACCTTTTTCTTTTTCAAAATTTTTGACATTATACTTTTAAATAAAACTAATCTCCGCATTTTGCGTACAGCAAAAATATCACTTGTGCATTTAGCAAAGGAAAGGGGAAAGAAGAGATAAGAGTGAAGAGATGATTTTTGTGCGTTATTGTGCAAAATGTACAAAAATCGGAAGTCGGAGGCCAAGCGG
>JAZSDJ010000067.1:0-4051 GCA_045531105.1 Eubacteriales bacterium
GGATTGACCTGTTGTCTTCCTAAGACCGCTTGGCCTCCGACTTAAATGTCGGCAAAAATTTCAATGTCAGAACTTGACGAGACTTTGAAGTATGATCTTCATACAAGGCTTTTCTCGATGCCTAAGCATTATAAAGTGTGCCACGGAGACCTTAAACCTTCAAGAGTTATTGTTACTAATGATAATGAGGTGTATATAACTGATTGGGCGCATGTAACACAAGGAAACGCGTCAGCAGATATTTCAAGAACCTATTTGACATTTTGTCTTGAAGGTAAAACGGAACTTGCCGAAAAATATCTTGATTTGTTCTGCCAAAAGAGTGGAACAACAAAGAAATATGTTCAAAGGTGGTTCCCAATAGTTGCTGCATCGCAAACGGTTAAGAAAAATCCTCATGAAACAGAACTACTTATGAAATGGGTAGATGTTGTAGAGGGAGAATGATTATATAGATGCAGGCAGATAATAATATTTGCCTGTATCTTATAAATAAAATGTTGGATTTTAAAAAGATAGTATTGTTAATTATATAATGATAAAACAAATTGTATATGATTAAAGTTTATTGAGGTGTGATGATGAAAATAATTGATATAATAAAGGCGGACAAACCATCGCTGTCCTTTGAAGTTTTTCCACCAAAAACAAGTAATAGTTTTGAAAGCGTTAAGACTGCTACCGAAAAAATAGCGTCTATTAAACCATCGTTTATGAGTGTTACATATGGTGCTGGCGGTGGAACGAGTGAATATACCGCTACTTTGGCAGAAGACATAAAAAAAGGTTTTGGCGTTGAGTCTTTGGCACACCTTACTTGTATAAATTCAACAAAAAGCGACATAAATCATCGTCTTGAAAAATTAAAAGAATGTGGTATAGAAAACATTTTGGCATTAAGAGGAGATATTACTCCTGAAAATAAAGATAAAATAAAGTTTGATTATAAATATGCTAACGAACTTGTGACAGATATCAAAAAATTTGGTGGATTTTGTATAGGTGGAGCTTGTTATCCCGAGATACATCCTGAGTCAAAAAGCCAAAAAGAAGATATTGAAAATCTAAAAAACAAAGTGGACGCAGGTTGCGAGTTTTTGACAACGCAGATGTTTTTTGATAATAATATACTTTATAATTATTTATATAAAGTAAGAGAGGCAGGAATTACTGTGCCTATTGTTGCTGGAATTATGCCAGTTACAAACGCTAATCAAATAAAAAGAATAATATCTTTATCGGGTACATATTTACCACAAAGATTTAAAACAATAGTTGATAGATATGGCTATAATTCGGAAGTTATGGCGCAAGCAGGAATTGCATATGCAACAGAGCAAATTATTGATTTGTACGCTAATGGCATCAATGCCGTACATGTTTATTCTATGAATAAACCGAATATAGCGCAAAAAATTAAAGAAAATATATCGGAGATATTAAAGTGACCGAAGTTCGCACAATGTATATGGTCAATCCCGCTGACCTCGTTATTCAAAGAAAAGAGATTTTAAGATATCTTAAAGCCTCAAAGACTACTCTGGAAACAGACGCATTAATTGACGAGTGCATTAAAGACGTGTACAAAGTAGTATCGCCCAAGGCTGTATATGTAGAAACTAATATTGAGTTTTTGGATGATGATATTGTTAAATTTGATTTTATGGAAGTTAAAAGCCATAGTTTAACTGTAAATCTTAAAAAATGTAAAAAAGCATATGTTTTTGCCGCTACGATTGGAATTGAACTTGACAGAATGATAGAAAAGTATTCAAAATTCATTCAATCCAAAGCGACGATATGTCATGCGATTGGTTCTGCACTTATTGAATCCTTTTGCGATTATGTAAATGATGCATTAGTGGGGAAAGCGAAATCTACACGAAGATTTTCCCCAGGTTATGGAGATTTAACTCTTAACATTCAACCCTTGGTTTTGAAAGCACTCGATGCCGAAAGAAAAATAGGAATAATACTTGGCGATTCACTTTTGATGCAACCATCAAAATCAGTGACCGCTATAATAGGAATTAAATGATGAATATTTTATCTAAACTAAAAGAGAGTTTTATTTTCTTCGATGGCGGAATGGGAACTCTTTTGCAAGAAAAAGGTCTTAAAATGGGTGAGTTACCAGAAGAATGGAATTTAACACATTCTGATGAAATTACCTCTATTCATCGCGCTTATTTTGAAGCGGGAGCGAATATTGTTACGACTAACACGTTTGGCGCAAATCCCCTTAAAATTTCCAATTATGAGCAAATAATCAAAAGTGCAGTTAAGAACGCAAAAAATGCCGTTTATGGGGACGAACAGTATGTCGCGCTTGACATAGGACCAACCGGAAAACTCTTAAAGCCACTTGGCGAACTTGATTTTGAAGATGCAGTAAGCGCCTTTTCAAAAGTAGTTAATGCAGGGAAGAACGGATGCGATCTTATAATAATTGAAACAATGAATGATCCATATGAGTTGAAGGCGGCAATTCTTGCGGCAAAAGAAAACTCTACATTGCCAATATTTGCTACATTTGTTCTTGACGAAAAAGGCAAAACAATGACGGGGTGTGATATTGATTCAATGGTAGCAACGCTCGAAGGCCTTGGTGTTAGCGCTCTTGGAGTTAATTGTTCACTTGGTGCTGATAAATTAAAAGAGTTTGTGCCAAGAATTATAGATAGAGCAAGCGTTCCTGTTATCGTAAATCCTAATGCTGGTATGCCTTGCATACATGAGGGAAGAACTTGTTTTGAAAGTACACCAGAAGAATTTCTCTCAAATATGTTAGAAATTGCCGAGTTGGGAGCAAGGGTTTTAGGTGGTTGCTGTGGCACAACTCCTGATTACATAAAAGCAGTAGTTGATGCATTGCAAAAAAAATCTCCTAAACCAATAAAGAAAAAAGAAATTACAGTAGTATCATCATTTTCAAAGTCTTGCACTTTTGAGAAGAAGGTTGTTTTAATAGGAGAAAGAATTAATCCTACTGGAAAATCCAAATTAAAACAAGCGCTAAGAGATAATAACATATCGTATCTAATAGGCGAAGCAGTTGGGCAAGAAGAAAAGGGCGCTGATATGCTTGATGTCAATGTAGGATTGCCTGAAATTGATGAAAAAGAAATGCTTGTAAAAGTTGTAAAAGAAATTCAAAGCGTAACTTCCTTACCATTACAACTTGATACATCTGACCCTGTGGCGCTTGATGCCTCAATGCGTATTTACAATGGAAAACCACTTGTTAATTCCGTTAATGGAAAAATAGAAAGTATGGAAAGCATCTTTCCACTTTTGGCAAAGTATGGTGGAGTTGTAATTGCATTGACACTCGATGAAAACGGAATACCAAACACAGCCCTTGGCAGATATGAAATAGCGAAGAAAATAATTGAAAAAGCAAAGGAATATGGAATAGATAAAAAAGATATAATTGTAGACCCACTTTGCTTGACAGTTAGTTCTAATGCTAATGCACCAAAAATTACTCTTGATGCTATAAAAATGATAAAAGAGCAACTTGGAGTTAAGGTGTCACTTGGTATCTCAAATATATCATTTGGTTTACCAAACAGAGATTATATAAATTCAACTTTTTTTGCTTTGGCACTTCAAAACGGCTTAGATGCGGTTATTATGAATCCGTATTCTGCCGAAATGATGAAAACGTATTATTCATACAATGCATTAATGGCTGTTGATAATGTTTGCCAAGAATATATAGCGTTTGCTTCTAATACCACGCCCACTCAAACAATATCAGTATCAGATTTGACTCTTGAAAAGGCTATCATAAAAGGGCTGAAAGCAGAAGCGAAAGAAATAGCAAAATCCTTAATAAACGACACAGAGCCCCTTGAAATTGTAAATAATCACATAATCCCAGCGCTTGATATTGTGGGCGATAATTATGAGAAAGGAATTTCTTTTTTACCCCAACTCTTAATGAGTGCTGAAACGGCTAACATTGCGTTTGAAGTTATAAGAGAAAAAATCCCTTCGTCAAACAATGTTAATAAAGGTGGGTTTATCATTGCAACAGTAAAGGGAG
>JAZSDJ010000203.1:0-2696 GCA_045531105.1 Eubacteriales bacterium
ATACGAATAGGACCTGCGCCAAGAACGATTATTTTCTTTCTGTTGGTGAGTATTGATTTGTTTTCGCCCTCGTGTGATGAGTAGAAATATGGAATATAAGCGCCAACATGAGCAGTATCAACCATTTTAAATATTGGTGTAATTCCATTTTCGTGACGAAGATTATACACTTCAAGTTCTGTTGTATTCCAAAGTTTTGCGATAAATTTATCAGAAAATCCCATTTTCTTTGCGTCTGCAAGAGTTTTTGTATTCTTTACATTTTCTGCAAGAGTTTTTTCCATATCTACAATCTTTTTGAGGGATTCAAGGAAGTATGATGTAATCATTGTTGCCTTGTGAAGTTCCTCAACGCCTACTCCTTGACGAAGAAGTTCTGTGATACCGAAAATGTTATCATCGTGGAATTCTTTGATATATTCAAGAATTTCTTCTTTGCTCAACGCGTCAAATTTAGGCATATAAAGGTGGCACACACCAATTTCAAGTGAACGAACGGATTTAAGCAAGCACTCTTCAAGAGTTGAGCCGATACCCATACATTCGCCTGTCGCTTTCATTTGAGTTCCAAGTTTGTTTGGAACTGTTGTGAATTTATCAAATGGGAATCTTGGGAATTTTGCAACTACATAATCAAGGTTTGGCTCAAACGATGCCTTTGTTCCTGCAACTTCGATTTCATCAAGTGTCATACCAACGGCGATTTTTGCTGTTACTCTTGCGATTGGGTAACCACTTGCTTTTGAAGCGAGGGCTGATGAACGGCTAACTCTTGGGTTTACCTCGATAAGGTAATATTCGCTTGTTTCAGGATTGAGTGCGAATTGAACGTTACAACCACCTTCGATTTTAAGTTCTTTGATAAGTTTAATAGCACTATCGTTGAGCATTTTAAGGTCGTGGTCGTTAAGTGTCATAATTGGCGCTACAACGATTGAGTCTCCTGTATGAACACCAACTGGGTCAATGTTCTCCATTCCACAAATGGTGATTGCATTATCTGCGCCATCACGCATAACTTCAAATTCGATTTCTTTGAAACCTTTTACGCTCTTTTCAACAAGAACTTGATGCACAGGTGATGCGTCAAGCGCACCTTGTGCAAGTTCTATGTATTCTTCCATATTATAGGCAAAGCCTCCACCAGTTCCACCAAGGGTAAATGCAGGACGAAGAACTACTGGGAAGCCTATCTTTTCAATAGCGGACATCGCTTCTTCCATATTATTTGCAATTTCAGAAGGAATTACAGGCTCGCCAATAGATTCGCAAAGTTCTTTAAAGAGTTCTCTGTCTTCCGCTCTTTCAATACTTCTTCCACTTGTTCCAAGAAGTTCTACGCCACTTTCTTTAAGAATACCTTTCTTTTCAAGAAGCATAGCCATATTAAGTCCTGTTTGTCCTCCAATACCTGGAACGATAGCGTCAGGACGCTCATATCTTATAATTTTTGCAATATATTCAAGTGTTAAAGGCTCCATATAAACTTTATCTGCAATAGTAGTATCTGTCATAATAGTTGCAGGGTTTGAGTTTACGAGGATTACCTCATAGCCTTCTTCTTTAAGTGCCAAACACGCTTGTGTGCCTGCATAGTCAAACTCGGCAGCCTGACCGATTACAATAGGTCCTGAACCGATAATCATTACTCTTTTGATATCTTTTCTTTTTGCCATGTCTTCTCTCCTTTATTTTCTCACTATTTTATTATCAATATAAACTAATTTTCCGTCGCAAATCGTTGCAAGACATTTCCCAAAAACCCTCTCGCCATTGTATGGTGTTGAGCGACCTTTTGTCTTGAAGTTTGCTGAATCTATTGTATATTCTTCATCAAAAGAATACACTGTAAAGCCATTCGGCTCTATTCCAAGTCTATCATAAGGATTTTGCGCCATTAACTGAACGAGTTTTTCAAGAGATATAACGCCTTGTTTTACAAGTTTTGTGTAAAGCACAGGAAAAGCGGTTTCAAGTCCTACAATTCCGTTAAGACTTTTAAGTCCTTTGCTCTTTTCCTCTGCCGAGTGAGGTGCGTGGTCAGTCGCTATCATATCAATAGTTCCGTCAAGCAACCCTTCAACGAGCGCAAGTCTGTCTTCTTCTTCTCTAAGTGGTGGATTCATACGGAAGCCTCCCTCGTCCCTTATATTCTTTTGGGAAAGTGTAAGGTAGTGAGGTGCTGTTTCGCAAGTGATATTAACACCATTCTTTTTTGCCTCTCTTATAAGAGCGACGCTTTCTTTTGTCGATATATGACAAACATGATATTTGCATTTTATATCGTCTACAAGTTTTATATCTCGTTCGATTTGCTTCCACTCTGCCTCGGGAGAATCTTTTATTTGAGTTCCGTCCTCACAGTGAGCGGAGATAAGTTTATCGAGAACCTTTGCCCTTTGCATCGCTTCGCGCATAAGTCCATTATCATCAACTCCACGACCATCATCGGAAAATCCGCAAACATAAGGCGCCATATCTTCCATATCGGAAAGTTCTTTACCAAGTTCGCCCTTAGTGATAGACGCAAATGGCAAAACGCGAATGTCTGCGCCATTCTTTATAAGTTCAAGTTGTACTTTTAAGTTTTCAAGAGTATCAGGTGTCGGGTTAAGATTTGGCATTGTGCAAACTGTTGTATAGCCTGCGTGCTTTGCGGAATCATTACCAGTTTTTATTGTTTCTTTATATGAAAA
>JAZSDJ010000052.1:0-9554 GCA_045531105.1 Eubacteriales bacterium
TTATGGTAAAGACATATATATTAAGTATAATATATATTTTATTAAAAGTCAAGTGAGTATTTGACAAAAAGCACTTATTAGTTTTCTTTTTTTCTCTTTTTTTCGTCAATATTCACAAAATTAAATAAATCTATTGCAAAAACGATAATTTTGGGTTAAAATTAAAATAGCGGACTTTGGGCTTTTCCAAATTTTCGTTAAACTATTTTGAAAAGGAAACTATTATGAATCCATATGACATTGCCGAAATTTTCGTAGTTCTCCTCGGTGGTCTTGCATTCTTCCTTTATGGTATGAATCTTATGACCGATGGCCTTGAAAAAATGGCTGGTGGAAAACTCGAAAGCATTTTAAAAAGCGCATCATCAAGTAAACTAAAAGGTATCGCTCTTGGTTGTGGTGTTACCGCAGTTATTCAATCCTCATCTGCTACGACCGTTATGCTCGTTGGTCTTGTTGGTTCGGGCATCATGACCTTACCACAAACTATCGGTATGCTTATGGGATCTAACATTGGTACGACAATCACGCCTTGGATTACAGGTCTTAGTTCTCTCAATGGTGGAAGTGGCGATATGTTTTGGCTTAACTTCTTAAAGCCTGCATTCTTCACACCTATTATCGCTCTTGTTGGTATCGTTCTTATTATGTTCCTTGGTAACAAGAACAGAAAAAACAAAGATATTGGTAAAGTTTGTCTTGGTTTCGCTGTACTTATGCAAGGAATGGAACTTATGTCTGGCGCCATGTCGTTTTTAAGTGATACAGAAATTGTTGATGGCGTTAAAGTTCTTAAATACGGAGAGGCTTTCCAAAGCGTAGTTGAAGTTTTCAGCACCCCGTATGTTGGAATTTGGCTTGCATTCATAGTTGGAACTATTTTCACATCTATTATTCAATCTTCTTCCGCTGCAACTGGTGTACTTCAAGTTTTAGTTGCTGCAACAACTCTTGTTGACCCTATAACTGGTATTAAAACAGGTATGGGTTATCAAATTGTAATTCCTCTCATTCTTGGTATTAACATTGGTACTTGTGTAACAGCGGTTATTTCAAGTCTTGGTGCAAACAGCGAAGCAAAGCGTGTTGCCGTTACTCACCTTACTATAAAAATAATCGCCGCTTTACTTTGTATGATACCTTTTGCTGTGATTGACATTATCGGTCCTGCTTTTCTCAATGACATTCCAAATGTTTGGGGAATCGCCATATTCCATACTTTGTTTAATATTATCGCAACCGTTGTTCTCTATCCTTTCACAGGTCTTATTATGAAACTCACATACAAGATGGTAAAAGAAAAGGAAACCCAAAATCAGGTTGCCTACCTCGACCCTATTCTTATTCAGCAATCTCCCGCTGTGGCTATTTCTGAATGTTACAACCTCACAGTTGAAATGTGTGCCACTGCAAAAGAAACTGTTCTTTTGTCGCTTGACAATATCGGCTCATATGATGCAAAAACTTCACAAGTCATTCTTGACAACGAAGAACTCATTGACAAGTACGAGGACAATATCGGAACTTATCTTGTTAAGGTTTCGGCTCGTTCTATATCTGATGCAGATTCAAGAAAAGTATCGAAACTCTTACACACTATCGGGGATTTTGAGCGTCTTAGCGACCACGCAATCAACATTATGAAGGCGGCTGACGAAATGCACGAGAAAAAATTCACATTCTCACCCGAAGCAACTGCGGAAATTGACGTTATCACTTCCGCTCTTCGTGAGATTTTGAAACTTACCGCTGATGCTTTTGTAACAAACGATATCTCTCTCGCTAAGAAAGTCGAACCTCTTGAACAAGTTATTGATGTGCTTATTGCGAAGTCAAAATCCAACCACATCTCCCGACTTCAAGCAGGAAATTGCACAATCGAACTTGGATTTATCTTATCAGATATTCTCAACAACTATTCTCGTGTTTCCGACCACTGCTCAAATATCGCAGTTGCTATTATCGAAACCGCTCACAGTAGTTTTGAAACCCACGAATACTTAAATGCAGTTAAAACTCAAAACAATCAAGACTTTACAAATGCATTTGAGCAATATTCAAAAATTTACACTTTCTAACACTATAAAAGGACCGAAAAATCGGTCCTTTTTTGTCGAAAAAAATTCTAAAACAACGCGCATTTTTTATTGACAAGCGCATTTTAATGTGTTATGATATTATATATTAATAGGCTTATGCCTAAATTAATCTTTTAAGAAAGTGAGGAATGCGTATGAAACTAAGTGTTATTATTTGTGTTTACAACACCAGTCGACCATATTTTAGAGAATGTCTTGAAGCGATTAGAAACTCTACGCTTCCTTATTTAGATTATGAAATTTTAGTCGTTGACGATGGTAGCGAGGTCGATTATAGCGACTTTATCGACACATATCAGTTGCGTTATGTAAAAACTGAAAATCGCGGAATTTTGGCGACAAGAATGTACGCTTTGAAACTTGCCGAGGGTGACTATGTCACATTCTATGACAGTGACGACACTTCTTCGTTTAACTATCACGAGCCTATGCTTCTTTGTGCTGAGCGCGAAAACGCAGATATAGTTATAAACGATTGGGCTTTCCAGTCCGAGCGTGCTAAATACATTTGTTTGAGAGATACGACTATAAAAAATGATATTTTGGCAGAGGGCGATGATGTTCTTGAACTTTTCACCTCTCAATGTGGTCGTGAGCATGCATACTTTGTTCTTTGGAACAAAATTTTCAAAAAAGATGTGCTTATGCGCGCGTCAGAAGAAATCGAAAGACTTGAACTTTCAATGGGACCTGTGTTCTATTCGGAAGATGTTCTTATAAACTTTTTCGCTTTCAAATATGCGAAAAAGGCAGTAAATATTCACTCGGGTTACTACTTCTATCGTATTCACCCTCGCCAAAGCATAAATGTTTCAAGCGAAGAAAAACTCATAACCCAAGTTACTTCAATGACTGATACATTAAACGCTATGCGTGAAAACATTGGCGAAAACTCTCATAAAGAAAAAATCGCCGAGGATTTGGAAAAATGGAATGCGCTCATGGCTCGTTCCCACTTCTCTCACGCAAAATCAAAAAAATACCTCGGTGTTATTCCTTACATCAAAGAGCGATATGGCGTTCAAAAACTTCGCATGTCAACACTTAAAGACGGAAGTGCCTATACGAAAAATCGTATTCTTGCCGAAAACTTTGCAGACATTGACGCTTCCCTTCACGAACTTTTCAAAAAAAGTGACAAGCCGACAGATGCAAATTACGACAAAAAAGACACTTATGTGTGTCGTTGTATAGAGCAAATTTGCACGCACCAAGGAAGAATTATCGCATGGTCAAAAGACGCAAAAATAGTTATTCCAAAATCGCAAATTTCTTTCAAAACAAGATTTTTGCACAACCATGTTGTTTACAGTGCTGGAATGATACTTTTCAAAAAAGGCTCGAAAATTCGCGCTCTGCTCAAAAAGAAATTTTAACAAATAAGCGCTTGTTCCTTCAAGCGCTTTTATAAAGGATTAGAAAATGAACGAAAAACAAGAAAAAATCAGAAACTTTTCTATAATCGCGCATATCGACCACGGCAAAAGTACTCTTGCTGACAGAATTTTGGAGTATTCAAACGCTGTTTCAAAGCGCGAAATGGAAGAACAACTCCTTGACAATATGGATCTCGAACGCGAACGTGGTATTACAATTAAAGCGCGCGCTGTTCGCATTGAATACACCCATAAAGATGGTCAAAACTATGTTCTCAACCTTATTGACACCCCTGGTCACGTCGACTTCAACTATGAAGTTTCACGCTCTCTTAACGCTTGCGAGGGTGCGCTTTTGGTTGTTGACTCTACACAGGGTATTGAGGCTCAGACACTTGCTAACGCATATTTAGCGGTTGATGCCGACCTTGAAATTGTGCCAGTTATAAACAAAATAGATTTGCCTTCCGCTGATATCGACAGAGTAAGGAACGAAATTGAAGATGTTATCGGCATTATTGCCGAGGATTGTCCTGCTGTTTCTGCGAAGGTTGGACTTAATATCGACCAAGTCCTTGATGCTATCGTTGATAAGATACCTGCGCCAAAAGGCGACCCCGATGCACCTCTTAAATGCCTTATTTTCGACTCATATTACAACGCTTACCTTGGTGTTGTAGTTTATGTTCGTGTAATTGACGGAACGCTTCGTGCAGGCGATAAAATAAAACTCATGAGCACAGGCGCTATATACGATGTTGTTGAGGTTGGCTATCTTGACGCGTTCGGTCTTAAAAAAGGTGAAAGTTTGAGCGCTGGCGAGGTTGGATACATCACAGCGAGCATCAAAACCGTTAGCGAAACAAGAGTTGGTGATACAGTCACAAATGCACTAAACCCAGCAAGCGAGCCTCTAAATGGCTTTAAAGAAGCACTTCCTATGGTTTTCTCGGGTATTTACCCTGCTGATGGCGCTCGTTATAATGACCTTCGTGATGCACTTGACAAACTCAAATTAAACGATGCTGCGCTCTCTTTTGAGCCTGAAACATCTATCGCTCTCGGCTTTGGTTTCAGATGCGGTTTTCTTGGACTTCTTCATATGGAAATCATTCAAGAAAGGCTTGAACGCGAATTTAATCTTGATATTATCACCACAGCGCCAAGTGTTATTTACAAAATTCAAAAAACTGATGGCGAGATAATTTATGTAGATAACCCTTCAAATTACCCATCACCTGATACAATTTCCGTGGCTTATGAGCCTATGGTTAAGGCAAGCATTATAACACCTACCGAATATGTAGGCGGAATTATGGACCTTTGCCAAGACAGACGAGGCATTTTCAAAGATATGAAATATCTTGATTCTGCAAGAGTTGAACTTCACTACTCCTTGCCTCTTAACGAAATTGTTTACGACTTTTTTGATGCGCTCAAAAGCCGTAGCAAGGGTTATGCTTCACTTGACTATGAACTTTCAGGCTATGAGGCGAGCAACCTTGTTAAACTTGACTTCCTTCTCAATGGCGAAATTGTCGATGCTCTTACATTTATTGTTCACACCGAAAAGGCTTATGGTAGGGCGAGAAAAATTGCCGAAAAACTCAAAGATAACATTTCTCGTCAACTTTTTGAAATTCCTATTCAAGCGGCGATTGGCTCAAAAATAATTGCGCGTGAAACAGTTAAAGCGCTCAGAAAAGATGTTTTGGCGAAGTGTTATGGTGGTGACATCACCCGTAAAAAGAAACTTCTTGAAAAGCAAAAAGAAGGTAAGAAAAAGATGCGTCGTCTCGGTTCTGTCGAGGTTACACCAGAGGCATTTATGGCTGTGCTTAAACTTGACGATAGCGAAAAATAATATGCAAAAATTAGGACTTTATTTACACATTCCCTTTTGTGTCAAAAAATGCAATTACTGCGATTTTTACTCACTTCGTTGCCCGACAGGGTTTGATTTGTCACAATATATCAGTTCTCTTTGCTCTCACATTGAGCGCGAGGCAAGCCTTTACAAAGAATACGAGTTTGACACGATTTTCATAGGCGGGGGGACACCTTCGCTTGTTGAGTGCGACGATTTTATTCGATTGTGCGACACTATAAAAAGGTCTCTTAATGTGTCCGAAAACGCCGAATTTTCAATCGAGGCGAATCCCGACACTATAACAGAAGAAAAGGTCGAAACTTGGAAAAAATGCGGTGTAAATCGCCTCAGCATAGGACTTCAATCCGCATCTGACAAAGACCTTTTAATCCTTGGCAGAGTTCACGACCTTAAAACATTTGAAGAAAAGTTTTACCTTGCAAGAAAATGTGGCTTTGACAACATAAATGTCGATATTATGTACGCATTATCCAAACAAACGAAAGCCGAACTTCTGAAAACGCTCGACTATGTGTCAAATCTAAGCCCCGAACATATCTCGGCTTACTGTCTTAAAATCGAAGACTCTACTCCGTTTGCAAAAATGGTTGACTCTTTGTCCTTACCAAATGAAGACGAGCAGTACGAAATGTATTTGTCTATTTTTGAGCATCTTTCAAAGTTTGGTTACGAGCAATACGAAATCAGCAACTTTGCAAAACAAGGTAAACGTTGCTTACACAATATGAAATACTGGCTCAGCGAAGAATATATCGCTTTTGGTCCGAGCGCACATTCGTTCTTTGACGGCAAGAGATATTTTTACGAGCCAAACATCGAAAAATACACACTTCCTCTTGCGAATGGTTCTTTTCCAACAAAAATTTTTGAAAGTTATTCCCCTCTTTCGCCCGAGGAAAAGGCTGACGAATATGTAATGTTAAAACTTCGTCTTTGCGACGGCGTTGACAATGACGATTTTGAAAAATTGTTTGGCAAAAACCTTTCTGACACTTACGATTTTGAAAAATACATAAAAAGCGGGCATATGGTAAAAAAAGGCAATACTTATTCATTTACTACAAAAGGATTTTTTGTAAGTAATTTTATTCTGTCTGACATTCTAAAAAATATTTAATAATTAAAGGTAAAGTTTTGTGACGAATCTTTCGTTTCATTTGCTTTATCTTTTTTTATTTTTCAATTTTTCCCAACGCTTTTGGCGTTTGATTTGTCTAATATGTCAGAAGGGTGAAAAAGCCCCTTCAAAACAAAAGAAACGAGGTAATACAAAAATGAAAACTTTAAAGAAATCACTCGTCGCAACTTTTTTGACTCTATGTCTTCTCCTTTCTCTTGTGGCGTGCGAAATTCCACTATTGAACTCATCATCTTCAAGTAGCGATGGTGACAGTGGCATTACAGGCGCTTATGCTTACATAGCGATTGACATCAACCCTTCCATTGAGCTCGTTGTCGTTGATGGTAAAGTTGAAAGCGTACGCGCTTGTAATGATGACGCAACTATTCTTTTGACTGGCGAAGACCTTGTTGGTCTTACAACAGAAGAAGCGACAGAAAAAATCGTAGCATTAGCGGAAGAACTTGGCTATATCAACGACGATAACACTGATGTAAAAATCACTGTTACTTCCGAAAACGAAGAAGATGCAACCGAAATTGAGGCAGACGCGAAAGATGGCGTTAAAAAAGGAAGTTCTCGCGCGATTGTAAACTCAAACCCACGCTTGGCTGATGAACGCGAAGTTAAAGAACTCAAAGACGAAAACCCTGAACTTTACAAAAACTTCTCGCCCGCTAAACTCCGTCTTATCAAATCAATTATGGAATATGATAGTGAAATGAGCGTTGAAATAGGCGTAGAAATGTCAGTTGAGGAACTCATTCAACTTTTGAAGGAATATACAAATGAATTTAGTGGTTTTGTTGGGAAAGAACTTCACAATAAGGTTAAAGAACGCAAAGAAGAAATAAAGGCACAAAAAGAAAAACAAATTGCTGAAATTTATGGAGAAAATCACCTTGAAATTTGGAATAAACTCTACTCTTTAAAAGAACTCTACAAAGAACTAAAAGAAAAGGCAAATTCAGTTGAACTCTCCGAAGAAGATATAAACGCTCTTTTGGAAATCGTTGGCGAAGAAAACAAAGATGCGCTTGAAATCGATGGTGCAATAACTCTTGAAAGTGTAGAAAATTTCTTTGATAGCCATTTCAGCAAAGAACTTTTCGAATCAAAAGAAGATATCAAAGCAATTCTTGATAAATATTCACACAAAAATTATGTTTTGACAGAAGATGACCTCTCTCGACTTAAAGAAATTGCAGGCGAAGTTGACGCTACTATTTTATCAGATATAAAAGCAATTATCGCATCTGTAACAGAAGAACTTAAAGCCGAAAAAGAAAACATTAAATTAAACGATGAGCAAAAAGACAGAATCGACGGATTGAAAGAAAATCTTGAATCTGCGAAAGACGAACTCAAAGAAGAATTTAAAGCGGAAATTGACAAAGCGATAGAGCATTTTGAACAAGAAAAAGAACACAGACACGAAATGCACGGACACAACAGATAATACGATTCTCTTGACTTTTTTTGCGGCACAGATGTAAAATAAATATAATAATTTGTCGCAAAGGAGGTAAGCAGATGAATTTTGATGCGCTATCTAAAAAAGTAGCAAATCACGACAAAAATGCTTTTGAAGAAGTCTATTCTAAACTTAGGCAAGCGGTTTATTCTGCTTGCCTTGGTATAGTTAAAAATCACGCTCTTGCCGAAGAACTCATGCAAGACACTTTCGTCACTGTATGGACACATTCCGAGAGTTTTCGTGGTAATGGCTATAAAACTTGGATTTTGACTATTGCTAAAAACAAATCATTAAATTTATTAAAAAAACGCTCGCACGAATTGAGTGTTGACCTTTCGGAAAATGACTCGCTCGGCTCTTATGAATCCAATACTGAACTTAGTGTTTTAATAAAAAATGCTCTTGAAATTTTAAATGATGATGAAAGACAAATCGTTCTTTTAAGGGCATCTGGTATAAAAGCAAAAGAGGTCGCTGAATATCTCAAAATGCCAAGGCCAACTATTTCGTGGAAGCACAAAGAAGCGCTGAATAAACTTAAAAAATATATAGGGGGACGGAATGAAAAAAATTAATGTTAAAAAGCAACTGAAAAAAGATATTTCCGAAGTTTCTCATTCCGATTTTTCCGAAATTATGGAAAGATGTGAACGAGAAAACGACACATCTGATACCGAAACTGTTTTGGTTACATCAAACGGCGAAAAGGTTTCGCAAAGAAAAAATGCTTATTCAAAATATATGATTTTTGCACTTGTACTTCTTGCAATTATCGGTGTTGTAATAGCTATTATGCTTAAAACGCATACCGAGCCTGACACAAGAATGGGTGGCTATTTCGTAATAGATATAAATCCTTCTGTTAAAATTTCTTACGATAAAGAGGGTATGGTTACTAATGTTAGCGCTCTTAACAAAGATGCAGAGGTTTTGCTTTGTGACCTTGATTTTTCAGGTAAAACTACCGATGAAGCGGTTGGAATTGTGTTTGATAAATGTGTCAAACTCGGCTACTTTTCTCCCGAGCGCGACAACAATGCCGTTATGGCAAGCGCTACAAGTGAAAATGGTGTTCGAGATGACGAAATGACAAAAAAAGTTAAAGAATATCTCTCGAAAGAGTTTTCAAACAGAAAAATGCTTGGCGTTGTAATAACAGGCATTCAAAATGAAGTGCTTGAACAAGAAGCAAATCAATATGGCATTGATGCTCAAAAATATGCTCTTATAATGTACTATCGCGAACTTGGCGGTGTGCTTAACGAAAGTTCTTTTTCTGAAATTTCCATTAGTGAACTTTATGAAAGAATTTCTCAACTTGAACAAGAGATAAAAGCAAACGACATAAAAAAGGCGCAAAGCGAAATCAAGGATGCCGAGTCAAAACTTTTCAAGTCCTTGGCGTTCAGTATTGAGGACCTCATAAGGGAACTCGAATTGTGTATTGTGCGTTCAGATGGCAAAGATGAACCAAATGACGAAAAAGGTTCACCACCTATACTTGGTGAAATGGGAAAGCCAGACAAAATTGCGTTTATGATTGGGCACGGAAAAGAACGCTATGAGGGTTTCAAAGGCAAATTAAGTCGGA